>JBDQIL010000209.1:0-6835 GCA_040264415.1 Myxococcota bacterium | reverse complement strand
GGCGGCGGGAGCAGCAGCGGGCTTCTCGGCGGCGGCCTCGACCGTGTTCGTGTTGCTGGGCTCGGTGCTCGTCTTCTTGTCACCACCGCCGAACACGGCGCCGAGGATGAAGAAGAGGATGGCGGCCGGCGTGGTGATCATCCCGACCAGCTTGGCGCGCTCCTTGGTCTTGGCGGTGGCGCCGACCAGCTCTTCGCGGGACTTCGCCGTGAAGATGAGCGAGGTCCAGCTGGGCGAGGTGATGGCCGAGGCGTCGGCCTGCCACTTGCCGCAGACGTAGGCCTTGTCGATGGGCAGGACCACCTTCTCGGTGACCTGGTAGTCGGCGCTCATGGGGATCTTGACGCCCTTCACCTTCATGCCGGGGCGCACGCCGAAGCCGTGGTCGCCGAACTCGATGAGCTCGCCGCCGGTCACGACGGCCTTGAGGCCCATGCCGCGCTTCTTGCTGAAGGTCTGCTTCATGTCGAAGTCGCCGCCCTTGTTGGCGTCGACCGCGACGGGGCCGGAGCCGTCGTCGATGGTGAGCTCGCAGGCCTTCTTGTCGTGCATGACCTCTTGGCTGCGGCTGTTCTCACCGCTCTTCCACTTCGCGGTGACCTGCACCTGGTAGTACAGACACTCGGTGCCCGTGACCGGCGAGGTCAGCATCTCCGGCGCGTTGAGCTTGCCTTCGGCCGAGACGGCCCCCTTCTCTCCGGCGACGGCGTCGCCCTTGGCAGCGAGATCGCCCGTCTTGACGAAGGGCGCCTTCTCGAGGCGGCCGCCCTTGAAGCGCTGCATGAGGAACCCGCCCCAGGCGAGGACAGCAACGAGAAGAAGAATGGAACCGATTGCGACCATGGGACGCTCCGTTCATGTGGTGCAGCCGGCTGACCGGCCACGAGGGGTGGCTGTCGTAGCCACCCGCTCCCGCGCCCGGCAAGCCTGAAATGTGACGGATTCACTACGTTACGGGCAGATTCTCCCCCCCTCCTACCGACCTGCGGCCGCGGGCCCACCGGTGTGACCCCGGTCATTCTGGCTGCCATCCGGGTCAGACCAGGTCGAGAGCGGGCCCGCAGCTGCGCCGTCTGGCGGGCCGGCGTCGACGGCCGGTGAGGTGGCCTGCAACGACAGATCATCGTCGAGGGGATCACCGTTGTCGGAGAAGGACACCACCTGCGGATCGTCGGTGTCGTTTCCGCCCGCATCGACCGCCCCGCCGAGCGACCAGGGCGCTCCATCAGAGCCCCAGACCGTGGTCCAGCCCACTGAGACCGCGGCCCCTTCGGCGACGTGGACGGCGGCTGAGCCACCGGCGCCGAGCACCAGGTTGCTCCAGGCCCAGACCGCCGCACCTCCTGTCGAAGGCTGAAGCGACCAGGCGCCCCCCGTTCCGTCGGCCCGATCGCCAGCCGAGGTGAGGTTGGCGATCACCAGCCCGCCCTGGGCGCCGGTGACCGCGAGGCCACCGCCGTCTCCGACCGCGTGGTTGTCCTGCAGGCGGAGGTTGGCGACCGATCCGCGGTCGAGGTCGCCGAGGTGGACGGCCCCGCCGTTGCCGGTGAGCGACGCGTTCTCACGCAGCCACAGCCCCGTCATCGACAGCGACGCGGCGGCGGCCACATCGACAGCCCCGCCGTGCAGCAGGGCCTCGTTGCCCTCGAAGGTTCCCCCGGCGATCGCCACCCCGCCGCCGTCGACAGACAGCGCGCCCCCCGACAGCTCAGACCGGTTCGCGGCCCACGCGCTGTCGGTGACCTGAAGGTCAGCGCCGACCACGGCCACCGCCCCGCCGCTCCCCGTGGCCTCGTTCGCGGTGACCTCCACCCGGTCCATGCGCAGCGCGCCGCCCTCCACGTACACCGCGCCGCCGTCACCGACCGTGGCGTTCTCGAAGAGCACCACGTCTTCGAGCACGAGGTCGGACTCGATCACCCGGAGCGCTCCGCCCGGGCCGCTGCCCTGGGCTTGCCGCACCATCAGGTTGGCGACCTCCAAGATGGCCCCGTCTTCGACCGAGAAGACCCGGTAGTCGGTGCCCACCGGCGGCGAGACCAGCACCTCGTCGGGATAGGTCCCCGCTCCCTCGACGCGCAGGAAGCCGTCGCGCCACGTGCGGGAGAGCTCGTAGGTGCCCCGACGGAGCACCACAGTCCGACAGATGTCGTCTACGGCGGCGATGGCATCGAGGATGTCGTCGAAGGGTGCGTCGGTCGAGCCGTCGCCCTCGGGCTCGGCGAAGGTGTCGACCACCTGGCCATAGGCGTCGGGGTCGGTGTCGTCGCAGTCGCCCGCGCCCGGACAGGCTCCTCGCCCGTCGCCGTCGCGGTCGATGTCGTCTGCGAAGCCGTTGCAGTCGTGGTCGATGCCGTCACAGACCTCTTCGCGGGTGGGGTGGGCGAGGGCCTCGGCGTCGTCACAGTCAGACGCGCAGAGGGACCAGCCGTCGCCGTCTTCATCGAGGTAGTCCTGGGCGACGCCGTCGCAGTCGGTGTCCTTGCCCCCGTCGCAGACCTCGACCGCGCCCGGCCGCACCGTGTAGTCCTCGTCGTCGCAGTCGCCCTCGCAGACCCGGTGGCCGTCGCCGTCTTGGTCGGCCTCGATGGCGTCGATCTGGCCGTCGCAGTCGTTGTCCTCTCCGTCGCACAGCTCGGTGGCGCCCGGCCAGGTCATGCGGTTGTCGTCATCGCAGTCGCCGTCGGCCGGCGTGAAGCCGTCGCCGTCGAGGTCGTCGTTCGAGATCTCGGTGGCGCCCGCCAAGGTGACGTCAGCCAGCGGCTGCCCTTCGGACGAGTTTCGGACGCGCACTTGAGCTTCGGCCTGCCCAGGTTCGATGGGCGAGAACCGGAAGGTCAGCTCGGTGGACGCCCCCGGCGCCAGCACCGTGTCTCCCTCTTGATCGACCTCCCAGATCGCCCGGTCGCCCTCGATGACCGCGACGCTCAGCAGCCGGAGCTCGCCGTCCCCGACGTTCGAGACCGAGATGCTCTCGTATGCGGTCGCGCCCACCTGGATCGTGCCGAACTCGATGCGGTCCTTCGACAGCTCGATGGCACCCGCCGTCGCCGACTCTTCGGCACAGCCCACCGCCCAGGCCCCGACGGGCAGCCAGACGAGAGCCGACAGCGAACGACGCCAAGTGCGCATGGACCTTCCGGGGCAGGAGCAGGAGCCTACCGCGGCGCCGCGAGCCCCCGCAGCCCGGGCCTAGAAATCCTCGTCGAAGGCGACCTCGCCGGTCACGCCGATCTGGTAGGCGCTGACCCGCCGCTCGAAGAAGTTGGCCAGCTCCTGGACGTCTTGGAGCTCCATGAACGGGAACGGGTTGCGCGCGCCCCACAGCGGCTCGAGCCCGAGGTTCATCATGCGCTGATCGCCCACAAACTCGAGGTAGGTGCGCATGTCTTTGAGGGACAGCCCCGGCACGCCTCCCTCGAGCAGGTCTTCAGCGAAGGCCATCTCACAATCCACGGCTTCGCGGATCATCTCTTCGATGCGGGCGTGCAGATCGGCGTCGAAGAGCTCGGGCTGCTCGTCGCGCACGGTCTTGATGACTTCGAGCGCGAAGCGCATGTGCATCGACTCGTCGCGGAAGACCCAGTTGGTGCCGGTCGCCAGCCCGTCGAGCAGGCCCTTGCTGCGCAGAAAGTAGACGTAGGCGAAGGCCGCGAAGAAGAACAGGCCCTCGATGCAGGCCGCGAAGCAGACCAAGTTGAGGAGGAAGCTCGTGCGCTCCTCTTTGGTGTGGGCAGCCTCGAGGCCCTGGATCGAGTCGATCCATTTGAAGCAGAAGTCGGCCTTCTGCTTGATGCTCGGGATGTTGTGGATGGCCGAGAAGGCCCGCTCGCGCTCGGCGAGATCCGGGATGTAGGTGTCGAGCAGCGTCAGGTAGAACTGGACGTGCAGCGCCTCTTCGTAGAGCTGCCGCGACAAGTACATCCGCGCCTCAGGCGCGTTGATGTGCTTGTAGAGGTTCAGCACGAGGTTGTTCGACACGATGCTGTCGCCAGTGGCGAAGAAGGCCACCAGGCGGTTGATCAGGTGGCGCTCGCTCGGCAGCAGCTTGTTGTCGAGGTCGTCGGTGTCGCGCGAGAAGTCGACCTCTTCGACGGTCCACGTGTTCTTGATGGCGTCCCGGTACATGTCGTAGAAGGCCGGGTACTTCATCGGGCGCAGCGTCAGGTTGAGGCCAGGATCCAGCAGCATCGGGGCTCCGTGTGTCGTCGACGTTGAGTCCGTATCCGCCACAGTCACCCTGGACGAATGTTCAGCCCGAACTCGATGAGGTCCGGGGTTTCAAGCGCAATTTCAATCACTCAAAGAGCGCTCAGCGCCCCCCCAGCCGGCCTACTGGCAGGCTTCGCAGTACTCGGGGTTTTCGAGCGAACAGGCCAGCACCTCGGCCGGCGTGAACTGCTTCTTGGCCACAGTGGTCTGGGTGGAGGTGCTGCGGGCGATGCGGGTCGCCGGCCGAGACCGCAGGTAGTAGCTGGTCTTGATGCCCTTCTTCCAGACGTAGGCGTACATCGACGACAGCTTGCCGATGGTCGGCGACTCCATGAACAGGTTCAGGGAGGCGCTCTGGTCGATGTAGGGCGACCGGGCCGCGGCCATGTCGATGAGCGCCCGCTGCGGGAGCTCCCAGGCGGTGCGGTACAGGTCGCGCAGCTCTGCGGGGATCTCGCTGATGTGCTGGATCGAGCCCTGCCCTTCTTTGATCATGTCGCGGATGCGCTCGTTCCACAGGCCGATCTTCTTGAGGTCGGTCACCAGGTACTTGTTGATCTGGAGGAACTCACCCGAGAGGGTCTCGCGCTTGAACAGGTTCGACACCTGCGGCTCGATGCACTCGAAGCAGCCCGAGATGCTCGCGATGGTCGCCGTGGGGGCGATGGCGATCAGCAGCGAGTTGCGCAGGCCCACGGTCTGCACCCGCTGCCGGAGCGCGTCCCAACGGTCGGCGCCGCGGGGGGCGCTGAACAAGCCGAGCTGCCCACCGTCCACCGCGCCGCGGTGCGACGGCTTCACGCCCCACAGATCGAACTGCAGCACGCCGCGCGACGCCCGGGTCTCGGCGAAGGACTCATGGGGGCCGGACTGCTCGGCGAGGTCACACGAGGCGCTCAACGCCGCGTAGTAGATCTCCTCTTGGATGCGAGCCGACAGCGCCGAGGCCTCTTCGCTGTCGAAGGCCAGCCGCTTCATGAAGAAGACGTCTTGCAGCCCCATCACGCCGAGACCCACGGGCCGCCAGCGCTGGTTGGAGGCGGCCGATTCTTCGGTCGGGTAGAAGTTGAGATCGACCACCCGGTCGAGGTACTTGACGGCCGCATGCACCCGCTGGTGCAGCTTGTCGTAGTCCATCTCACCGTCGTCACCGACGAAGCGAGACAGGTTGAGCGAGCCCAGGTTGCAGACCGCGGTCTCGCCCTGGCTGGTGACCTCGACGATCTCGGTGCAGAGATTCGAGGAGTGCACCACGTTGCCGGGCACGCCGGTCTGGTTGGACTTGCGGTTGCAGTGGTCCTTGAAGGTCATCCAGCCGTTGCCGGTCTGGGCGAGGCTGCGCATCATGCGGAGGTAGAGATCGCGGGCCGGGAGCTGCTTCTCGAAGATCCCCTCGCGCTCGGCCGCCAGGTAGGCCTCTTCGAAGGCGTCGCCGTACAGATCGACGAAGTGGGGCACCTTGCGGGGGTCGAAGAGCGACCACGGCTGGTCGGCCTGGACCCGCTTCATGAAGAGGTCGGGGACCCAGTTGGCCAGGTTCAGGTTGTGTGTGCGGCGCGCCTCGTCGCCGGTGTTCTCGCGCAGCTCGAGGAACTCGTCGATGTCGGCGTGCCAGGTCGCGAGGTAGACGCAGCAGGCGCCCTTGCGCTTGCCACCCTGATTGACGGCGGCCACCGAGGCGTCGAGCGTCTTGAGCCACGGCACGATGCCGTTCGAGCGGCCGTTGGTGCCGCGGATGAGCGAGCCCCGCGAGCGCACCCGGTGCCACGCGACGCCGATGCCGCCGGCGAACTTGGAGAGACGGGCGATGTCGGTGTAGCGCTTGTAGATGCCCTCGAGCTCGTCGGGCGGGCTGTCGAGCAGGTAGCAGCTCGACATCTGGCTGTGACGGGTGCCCGAGTTGAACAGGGTGGGCGACGAGGTGAGGTACTCGAGCGACGAGACCAGGTTGTAGAACTCGATGGCCTCTTCGGGCTCGCTGGCCAGCCCCGCAGCCACCCGCATGAAGAAGTACTGCGGGGTCTCGAAGACCATGCGCGTGGTGGGGTGGCGCAGCAGGTACCGGTCGTAGACGGTGCGCAGGCCGAAGTACTGGAACAGATCGGCGCGTCGGGCGTCGATGGCGGGGTCGAGCGCCGCCTTGTGCTGCTCGACGAAGGCCGCGGTCTGGTCAGAGATGATGCCCACGCGGTGCCCATGGGCGATGCACTGCGAGAAGCAGCTGATGCCCTGGTCTTCGACCTCCTCGAGGATGACCCGATCGAGGAAGCGGGCGGCGAGGCGGGAGTACGCGGGGTCTTCCGCCGTCAGCGCCGCCGGGATCTGCACGCACAGCTTGTCGATCTCGCCGCGGGCGATGCCGTCGTAGAGACCGTTGAAGATGCGGTTGGCCACCATGTCGGTGTCGACGTCGGTCAAGCCGGCGGCGAACTCGCGCACCTCGCCCAGCACCCGCTCGAGCGAGATGGGCTCTTGGGTGCCGTCAGGCATGCGGACGCGCAGGCGCGGGCCATCGAGCTCGGATGCGTGAAGGGCGCGCACAACGGGCTCATCGACCGAGGTCTGATTCTCGTTCTCGGGGACCATGTCGGTTTTCTCGAAAGGCGGAGGGTGCGTGGAGGTG
>JBDQIL010000208.1:0-6844 GCA_040264415.1 Myxococcota bacterium | reverse complement strand
GGAGCCCATGACGGGCCTGGACGGGGCCCGCTTGATGCTGAGCACGGTCGCGGTTCAGGTCGAATTCGAAGACCCGGGCCGGAGGGCAACAGCTCAGGCGCGCTCTCCCTGTAGGGCCCCTTCCGGGGTCAGGGGCAGTCCTCGGGGGGCCGCCCCTAACCCCGGAAGGGGCCCTACAGGGAGAGCGCGCCTGAGCTGCTGCCCTCCGGCCCGCGGTCTTCGAATTCGACCTGAACCGCGACCGTGCTCAGCATCAAGCGGGCCCCGTCCAGGCCCGTCATGGGCTCCATCCAGCCGCCGCCCTCGAGGTGCGCCGACAGGGCGGAGCCCTCCACGCTGGCGCCGTCGATGGTGCCCGTGCTCAGGTCGATCAGTCCGCCATCCAGCGACAGAGCGGGGTCGTCGTAGATCGCCGTCGCGCCCAGAATGAAGCTGTCCCACCGGAAGCCCAGGGGGCTCGACGACAGCCCCGTGCCGGAGAAGCTCACCAGCTGGAAGTCGGCGAAGCCCAGCGGGCTCGACGCGAAACCAGACCCATCGAACGACACCAGGGTCATCGGGTAGAGGCCCAGCGGGCTGCTCGACAGGCCCGTGCCGTCGAGGTCGAGGGACACCGCGGTCTCGGAGGACGTGTCACCGAGCGCCGCCCGGTTGAACACCAGCCCCAGCGGGCTGCTCGAGAGGCCCGTACCGGCCGCGAGCACGGTGAAGCCCGCGGCCAGATCACCCAGCTCGGGGTCGGTCTCGTCCTGCCAGTCCAGCGCGATGAGCGTGTCGGACAGGCCCTGGCGATCCAGCGCCGCCACCAGCAGCTCCAGCGCGTCACTCGACCAGAGCACCGGCCGCGCGCGGTAGACGTCCCAGGAGCGGTCGTGCACCACGTTGTCGATGGACACCGACCACGCCACCGGCGCCTCGCTGCCGTCGGGGAGGTGTGGATCGGTGGGCGGGCTCACCAGCTCGCAACGGCCGGCGAGGTCCGTCACACACGAGGCCCCCCCTTTGGTGGTGCCGCCGATCGTGGCATGCACCTGCATCCGAGGGAGCGGGCCGCCGAGCGCGTCGGTCAGCGACACCTGCGCGCGGGCCTCGACCTGCCCGTCACCGACCCGACCGATCACGGGCATCACCGAGGCGTGCACGAGGTCCGGGTCGATCAAGGCAGCGCTGCCCCCACAGGCGTCCTTGCGCGCCCATCCGGCCGACAGCACCCCGGCCCCGCGGCCTTGGGTGAACAGCAGCCCGTCCCACGAGTTGGACCACGCCGTCTCGGTGATCACGTTGAGGACGGCGCTGGGGGGCGTGTCAGCGGCCAGAACGGTGGCGACGATGCCCGAGACCACGGCAGCAGACTGGCTGGTCCCCGCCATCGCCCACATCCCCACCGCGGTCGGGTCGGCGGGGTCGATGGTCTCGGCCACGATCCCGTCGGGAACGCCGTCGCCGTTGGCGTCGCGATCGAGGTCGCCGCCGGGGGCCGAAAGGGCCACGTGGGCGCTGCGGTTCGAGTAGGAGGGCGCCGCCATCGACGTGTTGACCGCGGTACCCGACGAAGCCACGGCGATCACGTCGGGGTGCGCGGCCGGCCAGGTGGTGGTGTAGAGCCCGCTGTTTCCGCTGGCGCCGACCATCAGCACCCCGGCGTCGGGCGCCAGCGTCAAGGCGCCACGGAGCGCGGGCGACGGCTGGTAGAGCGGGTGGAACGAGAGGCTGAGGTTGAGGACGTCGGCGCCATGGGCGACCGCGTGGTGGATGGCGTCCACCAGGTCCACCTCGGAGCCCTGGTTGTTCGCGTCGAGCACCTTGAGCGGCATCAGCGTGGCGCCTGGGGCCACGCCCTCGACCCGCCCCCGGGAGGCGATGGTGCTGGCGATGTGCGTGCCGTGCTGGTGATCATCGTTGGCGTGCGGGTCGCCGTTGACGAAGTCATAGGGAGCCACGATGGCCACGTCGGAGAGGCTCGGCGCGGCGCGGTAGGTGCCCGTCTCGTCGTCGCGGTCTTCGTAGGCCACGCCCGTGTCGAGCACCGCAACGGTGACCCGCTCCCCCGACAGCTCCGCAGGCGTGACCGCGTCGAGCAGCGGCAGGTGCCACTGATAGGGGCTGGCCCGGTCGCGGCGCTGGCCCTCGACCACCGCGCACGGGTCGGTGTTCCACCCCACCGCCGTGGCATCGCCCGTGGCCGGATCGACGCTCCCAGCGGTCAAGGAGTCCGCGTCGGAGCCCCGGACGCGACCGCCCCGAGAGGCACCCCGCACCACGCCCATCGGACCAGCCTCGCTCACCCGAGGGTCTCGCTCGAGGTCCGCGAGCAGCTCGGCGGCCGACCAGCCGCCCGGCCCCGAAGCGTGATGTAGCCGGACAGGCCCGGCGCCCGCGGCATCTCCACGCCCAGGTCGGCAGCCACGGCCGCCGGATCCGCGCCCGGAGCCACCCGCACCATCACCCGGTCAGAGAACGAGACCACGTCGTCGGCCAGCGGCGCAGCGGCGACCGCGGCCACCTGCACACCCGACGCTGCGGGACCCGCCGAGCCAGGCCGCGCCGCTCGACGTTGGCCTGCATCGTGCGACGACGCAGCGTCATCAGCCGACGAGTCGGTCTGGCGGGACTCCCACGAGAGTCCGGCGATCGCCCCCAAGGTGAGGAGCGCCAGCATGTGGCTTCGAGAGGGTTTGGGCATCGGGGACTCCGGTGGACCGTGCGTCTGCGCCATGGGACCGATCCCATCGCCACGAGCGTGAGCCCGACCGCTGCGGCTCGGCGTCGGAGGTCACCCCGCCGCCACCAGCCCCAGCCGCGAGAGCTCTTGCAGGGCGCGCGACACCGGCTCGGAGAGCAGCCCCGCGAGCGCGATCGGATCCTCCACCCGCTCACCGTCGGACCGCACCTCGAGATCACCCCGCGCGGCATGCACGGCCGCCACCGCCTGCAGACCGCCCCGATCGAGGCGCCCGTCCATGGCGGTGAGCAGCACCCGGTAGAGGGGGGAGACCGGCACCATCCCGTGCAGCAGGTTGACCACCAGCGGTCGCCCCTCGGCCGCCTGGAGCCGCGCCACCGCGGGCGCCCGCGGCCGATCGGGCAGCGTCGCCGCGGCGGGGGAAGGCCGCAGGCGCAGCTGCACCGTGTCGGCTGCCCACGCCTGCATCACCATCGCGCGCACCCGATCTCGATCGGCCGGGGACTGCGCCAGCGACGCCACCGGCACCGAGCCCGGGTAGGCCGCGGTGATCGCCTCGAAGGTCGCGCGCTCCACCCCGCGCGCGTCGTCTCCCGACACGTCGCGCACCTCGACGTCGCCCCGCACGTGCAGGGCGTCGAGCCGGGCCGGGTCGAGGGGCCACGACAGGGGCGCCCCAGGGCCCGTGAACAGCGCCCGCCGAAAGACCCGCCGCGCCACGAAGTCGGCGTACTGCAGGCGCACGAGCAGGCCCGCGTCGCCCGCGTCGAGGGCCGCCTCGAGCGCGTCCGGCAGCCCCGCGGGGGTCATGTGGCTCGGCTGGGCGTCGCCGACGAACCGCAGGCCGTGCGCGCCCGCCCGACGGGACAGCTCAGCCAGCAAGACCGGCTCGTAGTCGGCGCTCAGGCGGTCGTGGATGAGGAACGACGGCTCGCCCTGGGCCGCCCGCCGCGCCTCCGCCGTCAAGATCGCCCCATGCATGCTGTCGGGCGGACACGCATCGGCCATCACCGAGAGGATCTGCCGAGCCTGATCGATGCGGGCGTCGGCCGGGTCGGCCGGGTTGTCGTGGAAGCCCAGCAAGTCGCGGCTGATCTGACGAAACCGGCAGCCCGGGAGCACGTCGGCGCTGAGGTAGAGCACGCCCCCGGGGGCCAGCCGCGCGGCCGCCAGACGAAACAGCCCCTGTCGCGCCGCCGCAGGCATCCACGACCACAGCCCGTGGGCGATGACGTAGTCGAAGGACCCCTGCAGCGCGGGGTCGGCGTCGAGGGCCGCGCGGTCGGACAGGTCACCCTGGACCAGCGTCACGTGGTCGAACCCGAGCTGCGCCACGCGGGCGCGCCCCTGCTCCACCTGCACCCGCGACCGGTCGAGGCCCACGAGCTGGGTGCCGGGGAGGCCCTCGGCCATGGCGATGAGGTTGCCCCCCGCCGCGCACCCCAGCTCGAGCACCCGCGCGGTCTCGACGGGGGGAGGATCCAGGCCCCGCAGGAGGGCCACGGCGGCGAGCTGGTCGGGGTGACTGCCTTGCCAGGCGTAGTCGCCGTAGGGGAGCTCATCGTAGGGGTCGACGAGGGGCATGGTGGCTCGCAGCGGGGGCCCGCGAGGCTACCGCACTGCGCCGCCGCGCGGAGGCGCGCGCCCGCAGCACCTCTTGAACTTTCGGCCGCTCCCGCAGGGACAGGGACGATGGCGGCCGGCCGCCGCAGCGGCCTGGCGATGGCGCCGCAGCTCGTCCATGACCGCCTCGCCCGACCGACCCCGGGCCAGCCCGTCGGCCAGCACCGAGAAGGTGGGGGCGGCGTGCTGCAAGAAGCGCAGGTAGCCGGCGCACAGGTAGTTGAGGCCCGGCTCGCCGTCTTCGGTGCGCACGAAGCGCCGCTTGGGACACTCTCCCTGACACGAGGCGCGCACCGGGCACTGCAGACACTGGCCCGGCAGGGTGTCGCGCTTGGCGTCTCCGAAGGCCCGCTGGGCCGGCGAGTCCACCAACGCGCCCAGATCATCGTCGAGCACCGAGCCCAGCCGGTACTCGGGGTAGACGAAGTGGTCGCAAGAGTAGACCGCGCCGTCGTGCTCGATGACGAGGGCCCGACCGCAGCGCTCCGTGAAGAAGCACATGGTGGCCGGCCGCCCCATGTGCCGCCCCAGCATCTCCTCGAAGAGCTGCACCTGGATGCGCCCCAGATCCTGGGTGCTCCACGTGTCGAAGAGGGCCACGAGGAAGGCGCCCCAGCCCTCTGGGCGCACGCTCCAGGGCGTGACGGCGCCCTCGGGATCGTCCACCGGGCCACTCGGAGGACCGGCCAGGCCGCCCGCGGGGCCCACCCGCTCCACCAACGGGATGAGCTGGATGAAGGTGGAGCCCAGGTCGCGCAAGAACCCGTAGACCTCGAGGGGGGCCTGGGACACGGCGCGCCCGACCACGGTGAGGGTGTTGAAGGGCACGCCGTGGGCCTGCAGGCGTCGGGCGGCGGCCACCACCCGGTCGAAGGTGGGCTGGCCGCCCTTGTCGAGCCGGTGGAGGTCGTGCAGGTGGCGGGGCCCGTCGATGCTGAGGCCCACCAAGAAGCCCTCGGCCTTCAAGAAGCGACACCACGCGTCGTCGAGCAGCACGCCGTTGGTCTGCAGCGTGTTGTGCACGGTCCAGCCGGGCGGGCGCAGCCGCTCCTGAAGGGCCACCACCCGCCGGAAGAAGTCGAGCCCCATCAGCGTAGGCTCGCCGCCCTGCCAGGGGAAGGTGACCTTGGGGCCCGGCTGATGCGCGAACATCTGCCGGATGTGCGCCTCGAGCACGTCCTCGCTCATGCGCGGCCGCCTCACCGCCGGGTACAGCGCCTCCTTCTCGAGGTAGAAGCAGTAGCCGCAGTCGAGGTTGCAGGCGGCGCCCGAGGGCTTGGCCATCAGGTTGAAGGGGCGCGGGCCTATGGGCCTCCCAGGCGCGCGGGGCGCGCGGTCCGGCCTAACGCCCGGCGTCGGCCGTGATGGCGGCGAGCTGCTCCACCAGGCCGTCGATGCGCGCCTCGGTCTCCGCTGAGACCACCGCCGCGGTCAGCAGGTCGGTGGTCTCGAGGGGGTCCGCCACCAGGTCGAAGGCGGCGGACCGTCCGTCGTCCCACGACACCACCTTGTAGCGGTCGTCGCGCACGGCGGCGCCCTGGCCCTCGGGCGAGTGCCCGCCGAAGCCGTCGGTGTAGTTCCAGGCGCGCAGCCCCTCGACCGCGGGGTCGCGCAGCACCGACGCGAAGCTCACTGTGTCGAAGGTGTGGGAGTCGGGCAGGTCGGCCTCGGGGTCGAGGCCGAAGAGGTCGCCAGTGGTGGCGAAGACGTCGGTGAGGTTGACCAGGGCGCGGCTCGACCGGCCGCCCTCGGCCACGCTCGGCCCGGACACGCACAGGGGCACCCGCACGCCGCCCTCGTACAGGGTCTCCTTGGCCTGGTCGGGGCGCCAGGGCGCCTGCACGATGCGCCCCGAGCTGCCGTTGTCGCCCACGAAGATCACGTCGACGTCGCCCATGCCCCGCGAGTCGAGGGCGTCGAGCAGCCGACCCAGCTCGGTGTCGGCAGCCTCGAGGCTGGCCTGGAAGTACGGCAGCGGGTCGGCGGCGATGTCGCTCCGCGCGACCGACATGGGGCCGTAGCTGTGCAGGTGCTCGGGGGGCGCGTGCAGGGGCTCGTGCGGTGCGGCCAGGTTCAGCCACATCAACCAGCTCTCATCGACGCTCCGGTCGCCCACCCACCGCAGCGCGTCGTCGATCTGGGAGGTGGTGGCGTAGACGTCGGTGAAGGCGGACTCGCCGTCGACCGTGCGCTCCCACCAGAAGTAGTCGCCGACCGAGTTCTCGAGCGGGCCGGCGTAGTGGCCCCAGCCGAAGCCGTTGGGGGTGGACGGGCCGCCAGTCTCGTCGGTCGCGCCCAGGTGCCACTTGCCCACCAGCGCGGTGGCCACCGCGCGGTCGGCGTGGGAGGCCAGCCACCGCGGCACCGTGGGCTCGTCGGCGCCCAGCCCGCGGCCGTTCAGCGGCACCGCGTGCCCGACCCCGGTGCGGGCGGCGAAGCGCCCAGTGAGCATGCTGGCCCGGCTGGGGGAGCAGGTGGGGTTGGCCCAGGCCTCGGTGAAGCGCACGCCGCCATCGCAGAGGGAGTCGATGGTGGGGG
>JBDQIL010000207.1:0-6873 GCA_040264415.1 Myxococcota bacterium | reverse complement strand
GCCCTGGGCCGCTTCGGCCCCGCCGGCTCGGCGCAAGAGGGCATCCTCGACCCGGCGACTGCCGACCTGTCCCACGCCCTGCCCACGGGCCTCCTCTTCCTCGACACCACGCTGGAGCCCGGCGACCACCGCGACAGCCTGGGCCACCCACGGCCCGGCCATCGACACCAGGCGCAAGACCCTGCGCGACTACCTGGCCCTCGACTTCTTCGGCGGCGTCCACAAGGGCATGTACGAGAACCGGCCGATTCACTGGCCGCTGTCGTCGTCGGGCAAGACCTTCGTGGCCTGGGTGAACATCCACCGCTTCACCGACCAGACCCTGCGCGTGCTGCTGGCCGACCACCTGGTGCCCACCCAGGCCCGCCTGGAGGGCGAGCTGGCCGACCTGCGCGCGGCCCGCGACGGGTCGGACGCCAAGGCCTCCCGCCAGGCGGAGAAGCGGGTGGCCAAGGTGCTCAAGGCCCGCGACGAGCTGGCGGAGTTCATCAGCGCGGTCGAGGCCTGCGCCGACCAGGGCCCGCCGACCACGGGCCCCAAGTGCCCGCCCCGCGCACAGGACGCCCGCTACGCACCCGACCTCGACGATGGGGTGATGATCAACTCCGCCGCCCTTTGGCCGCTGCTGGAGCCACAGTGGAAAGACCCCAAGAAGTGGTGGCGCGAGCTGGCCACCGCCAAGGGCCGCAACGACTACGACTGGTCGCACCTGGCGATGCGCTACTGGCCGGCGCGGGTGGATGCGAAGTGCCAGGAAGACCCCAGCCTGGGCGTCGCCCACGGCTGCTTCTGGCGCTACCACCCGGAGCGCGCCTGGGCCTGGGAGCTGCGGCTGCAAGACGAGCTCGGCGAGACCTTCCGCATCGAAGAGGCGCCCTATGCCCTACCCGGCCTCGCGCTGACCGCGCCCTCACCCGACCCGGGCCACGAGGCCCACCGCGCCGCCTTCCTGCGCGACCAGCCCCAGGCCGCCATCGACGCCATCGAGAAGGAGGCCCGGCGCCGCATGGGCCGCGGCAAGAGCAAGAAGCTGGTGCCCGACATGCGCCTGCTGGAGTCGGGCCTGTGGACCGACCACGCCGAGGCCCTGTGGGAGCTGGAGGTGAAGCTGTCCGAGAAGCAGGACCTGGAGTTCCGCATCCTGGCGCCCGACGAACCCGAGGCCCGCGCGGCCTTCGAGGCGGCGCACCCCGAGCGCGCCAAGGGCCGCGCGCTTCTGCTCGCCGACCTGGAGCCGGCCCCCAAGCTCTTCGCGGCACTCGAGCCAGGGCGATAAGCGGCGTCCGTCGCCTCCTGGGCGACTGGCAGCCCGCCCCTGGCACAACCGCTTCGGCGGCGCCGATGGAGGACCCCGATGCTCCGAAAACTCCAGCTCCACCACGTCGGCCCCAAGGGCGACATCGGTCTCGACCCGGTCGCCCGCCGGTTCAACCTGATCACGGGCGACAACGGGTTGGGCAAGAGCTTCTTGTTGGAGGCCGCGTGGTGGTCGCTCACGCGGACGTGGCACGAATACCCGGCGGTGCCGTCGGCGCCCGACGCCTTCATCCAGCACGCCTTCGATGGCACCTCAGGAGTGTCCAACTCGAAATCGAAGTGGAGCAAGAAGGCCCAGGAGTGGAAGCGCAAGTCTGGAAAGCCGGCCAACCCGGGGCTCGTGCTGTACGCCCGGGTGGACGGTTCCTTCTCGGTCTGGGACCCGGCTCGCAACTACCGGCTCTACACGCGGCGAGACGGCGGGCGCGCGGAATCTCCCTCAGCCTACCAGTTCACCTCCAGCGAGGTGCTGTGGGGCAAGACCCGACAGGTGCTCGAGGCTGGGCGCACCCGCGAAGAGACACTGTGCCTGGGGCTGGTGGACGATTGGCGCGAGTGGATGCGCAGCGGTGACCCGCGCTTTGCCATGCTTCAGCGGCTGCTGGAGCACCTCGGCCCGGACGAGCAGCCGCTGGTGCCCGGCGAGCTGCGGCGGCCCTCGCTCGACGACGTGCGGCTCATCCCCACGGTGCGGATGCCCTACGGCGAGGACGTGCCCATCACCTACGCGCCCGCCGGCGTCCGCCGGATGGCCAAGCTCGCCTACCTGCTCGCCTGGTCGCTGTCCGAGCACGAGTCGGAGTCCGAGCGAATCGGCAAGGGCGCGGCCAACCAGGTCATCGTGCTGGTGGACGAGATCGAGACCCACCTGCACCCCCGGTGGCAGCGGACGGTGCTGGGCAGCCTCCGCAAGGCGGTCGAGGGCTGGCGCCCCGACAATCCGCCGTCGGTGCAGTTCCTGGTCGCGACGCACTCGCCGCTGGTGCTGGCTTCAGTGGAGCCCTGGTTCGACGAGGCTCAGGACGCGCTGTGGAAGCTCGACTTCGACCCGGACGCCGGGGAGGTGGTCATCGAGCGGGACACGTGGCGCCTGCGTGGAGACGCCAGCCGGTGGCTGAAGTCCGACGTCTTCGACCTTGGAGAGGCGATGTCTCGCGAGGCGGAAGAAGCAATCCTGGAGGCCGGCGCGCTGCTGAAGGCCCAGGAGCCAGACGCAGCAGCCGTGCGGGACCTCGACCGGCAGATTCAGCGGCTCTTCTCCAGCTTCGACCCGTTCTTCCTGCGGTGGCGGCACTTCGTAGGCGGGCTGCTGAAGGGGGAGGAGTGATTCGCGTCGAGCGGGCTTCTGAGCCGCCGGGCTTTGACGCCGAGGTTCGCCTGCCTGGGGTGCTCGCGCTGCGCGAGCTGCGGGGCGACCCCACGGTACCCAAGCGTCCGGGTCGCAAGCGCAAAAGGGTGCCGACGCTGTGGACCCACGCCTTGCCCGACCTGCGTACGGCGTACCGCCGAACCTGCGCGTATTCGGCGCTCTACGTCCACCCGCAGGCGCGAGACACGGTCGACCACTTCGTGGCCCGCGACACCGACCTCGACCTGGCGTTCGAGTGGGACAACTTCCGCTACGCCAGCCTGGATGCGAACCGCCTCAAGGGCGCGCGGCCCGTTCTCGACCCGTTCGAGGTGCAGGACGGGTGGTTCGTGCTCAACCTGGCCACCTTCAAGGTCGAGCCGAGCATCGACGTCCTCAAAGGCCAGCAGGAGGCGTGGGCCAACACGCTCCGAATCGTCAACGACGTGCAGTTCGTGGAGGCCCGCCGCTGGTACCATGAGCGGTACTTCGGGCGGCGCCTGAACGACTTCGACCCCGACGAGCCGATGCCGCTCAGCGTGCTGGAGTCCGAGGCCCCCATCGTGGCGCGACAGCTTCGGCTGCAAGGGCGGCTGCGACCCGAAGACCTCAAGCGTGGAGGAGAAGAATGAGGCAGAAGACCGGCGCACCGGGGGGCATGTCGGCAGTCGACGGGACCGTCGATGGGTGGATGCGGCTGACCAAGGAGCACACTGAGGAGCACCGCGACTGGGTCTACTGCCTGTGGTGCACCAACACGGCGCCTCCGAGAGCCATCGGGGCGTCCCAGATCCTCTACATTGGGCAGGGTGGCCAGCAGCGGCTGAAGGTCCTTCGCAAGAGTGTGAAGGCCTACCTCGGCCCCCCAGGCGCCAGCCTCCCGCACCACGCCTTCGGCTGGCTGCGGGAGCACAACACGGTGCGCCAAGGCAAGGAGCTTGTTCTCGACCGCCAGCCACTCAAGGTGGAGGTGTGGGTGAAGCCCGTGGAAGGCGTCGGGATCGGCAAGACGCCGCACCCCCGTGAGCTGGTCGAGGCTCTGCTGTTGAACGACTTCTACCGCCGCCATGGCGAGCTGCCCCTACTCAACCGCAAGCACGAAGGTTGGGTGGCCGCCAAGGTGATGAAGGCTCTCGCCCAGCCGCTGTTGAAGGGCCTTCAGGCCCAGGTTGGTGACTGGGCCAAGCTGGAGACTTCCCACGTCTTGAGCAACGCGGCCACTGCCAGCAAGACCGGGGGCGGGTCGCTCGAGGGCGAGTGGTTCGCGCTGGTGTGGTTCTGGCCAGAGTCGTGGTCGTCCACCGATAGCGCGGATGAGTGGGCTGGACGACTGGCGCTCTTGCGAGCCAACCAGCCGTCGGGGGCCCGGCCCGGCGACGACCGTCCCGAACGCTTGAAGCTCGAAGACCAGAGCCTGTGGCTCGAAGGCACCCATGTCGCCGCCTGGTGTCCCGCGGACTGTCTCGCAGGCGCCTCTGCCACGTCGAAAGACCGCGCGCTGACCGATCTATGGTCGATTCTGGCTCCAGACGGCCAACCGGCCAACGCGCTGGCAGAGCTGGCTCGCCGTATCGATCGAGCCCCCAAGTCGGCTTCGGAACCCACATGACGTCCCACGGCCCCATCTCCGCCGCCCTCGAAGCCGACCTCCGCACCTGGGTGCGGCGGCACGGCATCGTGGTCTGGCTCGACCTCGACGGCCACTACTCGGACTTCGTCGACCAGCTCATCCAGGCGCGAAGGGCCGGCGAACTCCCCTACGCAGTGCATAGCTTCCGCGGCAGCTACCTGCAGCTCATGCTGGAGCTCGAGGAGGTCGCGTCCGGCGTGGAGCGCTCCCGGGTGGTCGTCCACCTGCCCGGATTCAACGAAGACGCCGTCCGCACGACGCCGCTTCTGGAGCTGTACGCGCCCGGCGTCCGCTACCGGAAGAAGCTGGAGACGCTGGTGACCGAGGCGGCAGCCGGGCGGGTGCCGCCCGACGAGATCACAACCTTCACCACGCAGGAGGGGCTCACCCTCGCGTCTGCCGACGGCTGGCTGGCCGCGCAGCTCGACGATCGGGCCGAGGGTGGGGCCCACCGGGCCCTCCAGTCGATGGAGCTCTGCGCGCTGATGGACGACCTGCTCTCGGGCGGGGGGATGGCGCAGCACCTCACGCACACCAAGGAGTGGTCCGCTGCCTGGAGCGTGCTGGCCGCACGAACCGGGCTCCCGCCCGAATGGCGCGAGGCGGCCCTTCCGGGGGGCGCTCGACAGGTCTCCGACGTGGCCTTCGCGCTCGCGAGCTGGGCCCTGGCCGTGGAGTACGTGGACGACCTGTCGCGCGCGCCCGTCGCCCCCCGGCTCGCAGGTCTCGGCGATCTGCCACGCGCGATCATCGACGCCAACAAGGAGATCGCGGCGCACCTTCGGGAGCGCCACGGCACGTTCTACCAACGCACTGCGGACGAGACGGAGGGGTGGCTCGCAAAGGAGGTGGAGGCCGCCGAAGCTGAGGACTTGGGGCGCATCGACACGTTCCGGTTTGAAGAGGACAAGGTGCTCAAGGCTGCCCTCACCGCCGTCGAGGACGAGCAGTGGGCGAGGGCCCAGGACTGGGCCACTCCGCGTGTGGCCGGCGGCTCGTTCTGGCTGCGGGAGGATCCCACCCGTCTGTCTGCCTGGCAGCTCCTTGCGGACGCGGTGGCGTTGGGCGAAGCCCTCACGGCCGCAGGCCCCACGCTCTCTGCGCGCAGCCTGCTCCAAGCGGCCGAGCGCTACACCACGGTGGGCGCTGCCGTGGACCGCGCCCATCGACACCTCGAGCAGCGGCGTACGGCGCTGCTCTACCCACAGCTCCCGGAGTTCGAGGCCCTCCGCGCCCGCCTCGCCGCCCTCCGCAGGCTCTGGCGGTTCTGGGCCGACACCTGGGCCGAGGAATTCAGCGCTCTCTGCCGCAAGCAGGGCTTCCTCCCCGATGAAGACCTCCAACAGCGGACCCTCTTCGACCAGGTGGTCCGGCCTCTGACGAAGGAGCCCGGCCCGACCGCGTTGTTCGTGGTGGACGCGCTCCGATACGAGATGGGCCAGGAGCTCTTCGAGGCCATCGACGGCACGCCCGCGACGACCGCGCACCTCCGCCCCCGCTTCGCCGAGCTGCCCACCGTCACCGAGGTGGGCATGAACGCGCTGGCCCCGGTCGCCCGCAGCGGCCGCCTCGCTCCAGCGGTTCAAGATGGGGCATTCAAGGGCTTCTCCACGGGCGAGTTCCGCGTTCGCAACCCCGACACCCGCAATCGGGCCATGTGGGACCGCGTCGGTGGCGCGACGTGCCCGTGGCTGAAGCTGGGCGAGGTGCTCGGACGAGACAGTACGAGCCTGAAGCAGGCTGTCGCCCGGGCCGACCTGGTCGTCGTGCACAGCATCGAGATCGACAGCGCTGGCGAGAAGGGCGTGGGGCCCGCGGTCTTCGACACCGTGATGCAGCAGCTACGGGCCGCGTGGCGGCTCCTGCGCGACGCGGGCGTGCGCCGGTTCGTCTTCACTTCGGATCACGGCTTCCTTCTCCTGGACGAGTCGGAGCGGAGCGTCGTGCCCTATGGCCGGACGGTCGACCCCAAGCGCCGCCACGTGGTCTCGACCACCGACGCGAGCCCCGTCGGTGCGGTTCGCGTGCCCCTCGCCGACCTCGGCTACGACGACACCGAGGGGCTGCAGTTGCTGTTCCCGGCATCCACGGCCGTCTTCGACACGGGCAACCGCGACATGAGCTTCGTGCACGGCGGGAACAGCCTGCAGGAGCGCATCATCCCAGTGCTCACGGTCGTGCACCGCGCAGCGGCAGGAAGCGACCTGCTCCGGTACTTCGTGGAGGCGCGCGCGCTGGAAGGCGTCGCCAACATGCACTGCCTGTCGGCGCGGCTCCAGGTGGTCTCCCAGGGGCAGCTCGCATTCGGGGGCACCCGCGAAGTTGAGCTCTCCCTCCGCGTGGTCGAGGACGTCGCAGCCCAGGTCGAACTCTGCCAGGTGCGCGGCGGAGCCCGCATCGCCGGCGGCGCCATCCACGTCGCCGTCGGCGAGAGGTTCGAGCTGTTCTTCAAGCTCGCCGGCGATCGCGACGCGCGCGTCCGCATCGAGCTGTTCCACGGCGCCGCGGTCGCCGAGGTCACGCCGTGCGTGCTGTCCGACCGCTTCCTGATGACCGGCTCTGGGCGGGGCAGTGGGGG
>JBDQIL010000206.1:0-6895 GCA_040264415.1 Myxococcota bacterium | reverse complement strand
TCGTCGTCAGCGCTCGGTCGGTGGTCAGGCGGCGGTGTGGCCCAACGACAGCCCAAGACGGGGCCCCCTCGTGGGGGCGGGCGAGCCGACCGGCGGAGCGCGGGTCGATGGGCGGCCTCAGTCGAGGATCAGGCCCACGCCGTCGACCAGAACGCTGATGTGCCCGGCGCCCTCGATCCGATGCAGCGTGCTCTGCGGCAGCCGCTCGTGCAGGTGCTCCCCCCAAGCCATCGGGCACATCGTGTCGGCGCCGCCGTAGACC
The DNA here is from genome assembly GCA_040264415.1 of Myxococcota bacterium. Taxonomy (GTDB): domain Bacteria; phylum Myxococcota_A; class UBA796; order UBA796; family UBA2385; genus M30B51. Next base: position 6,633 of record JBDQIL010000206.1, on the reverse strand, counting down.
AACGACACCGGCGCCGTCACATCGGCGAGCGAGAAGCCCCAGTCCTGGTAGTACATCTGGTTCTCGAGCACCGCGGCGCCCACCCTCGGGTTCGTCGAGGGAGGCGCGGTGGTTCTTCATGAACCCCTCGAGCGTGCCGGGCAGATAGATGGCCAGGAAGCGGTTGAGCCGGAAGAGGACGGCCATGCCGCGGCCGCCAGCCTCTCTCGGGGCCGCCCCGGCGACGACCGTCGCGCGGACCACCCGATGCGACAGGTGGGCCGCGGTGACCAGCGCGTGCGGCCCGCCCCCCGAGTGGCCCACCACGGAGAAGCGCTCCAGCTTCAGATGGTCGGCCAGCGCGGCCACATCAGCCGGCCAGTCCACCAGCTCGCGTCCATCGAGGGGCGTGGAGTGCCCGTAGCCGGGGCGGTCGGTCGCGATGAGCCGTACGCCTCGGGCCGCCGCAGGCTGGTCGAGCACCTCGGCCTCGAGGCTCGAGTCGTTTCCGCCGTGGAAGAAGAACACCGGGCGGCCATCGGGGTCGCCGAACTCGCGCCAGGCCAGCAGGCGCCCGTCCGCGAGCTCGAGGGTCTGCAGGTGGGCGCCGTCGGCGTGGGAGGTGGCCATCCAGAGTCCAGCAAGAAAGAGGGGAGCGGTCATCGGAGTCTCCATGCGCAGGGGTCATGGAAGCGTTCTACGGCCGCTGCGTCGCGATGGCTGTGACCGAAGTGGCCAGCCTATGGACCGAGTCGGCCAACCTGTCGATACACCTCCGGAGTGGCCCCGGTCCAGCGTCGAAATGCCCGATGAAAGGCGCTGGGTTCGGAGTAGCCCAGCAGCCAGGCGACCTCGCCGATGCTGCGCGCGGCGTCGCCCAAGGCCTGCTCAGCCACCGACCGCAGGGTGGCGTCCCGGACCTCGGAGAACCGGGTGCCCTCGGCCTGGAGAGCGCGGCGCAGGCTTCGCGGGCTCATGCCGAGCGCGCCCGCGACCTCCGAAGCCGACGGGTGCCGGCCGGGCAGGGCCTCTCGCAGCGCGACCCGCACCCGCTTCGCGGTGGTGTCCTCCTCAGGGTGCTGCGCGAGCTCCGCCGCCGCGTAGCCGTCGAGCAGCCGCCGCAGCGAGGTGTTGGCGCTGTTGAGGGGGGCGTCGAGGGTGTCCGGGCGGAAGGTCATGCGCGCGTCCGGGGCTCCGAAGCGCACCTCTGGCCAGCGGGCCTCGGTGCTCGCGGCCGCGTGTGGGCGCGCCCAGGGGAAGCACACCGCCGTCGCGCCGGCCCCGCCCCGCGCGGCCATCCGGGTGTCGACCAGCGAGAACACGAGCTCTGCGAGCAGCCGCCGGTAGCGCGTGGGGAGGGCGGGCTGGTCGAGGACCAGCGACGGCGGCTCGAGTCGGAGCGTGACGCCCGAGGCCACCAGGGCGAAGTAGCGGCGGAGGTCGTCGAGCATCTCGACGCCGGTGGGTGCGGCGGCGCACAGGTGATCGACCAGGCCCAGCGCGCCCGGAGGGATCCGGCGTCCCGCCGACACCCCGAAGGCGGGCCCGCCGAGGGCGATGGCGCGGTCGAGGAGGTCGACCACGCTGGAGATGGGGATCGTGGGCTCCGGCAGGTCGGGGGTCGGTTGACCCAGCGCCTGCAGCCCTGCGACGACGACGCGCACGCTGCTGGTGGGGATCCGATCGGTGCCACGCCATGCCATGGCCGGCAGGTATCGGCCGGTGTCGGCGCTGTCGCGGCGATCCGGACCTCCACGCAGCCGCGGGGCGCCCCGAGACCTTCGCTGGGGGGGGCGCGGGCCGTCTGCAGCGCGTGGCAGGGCGGCGCCTTCGGGCTGCACGCCGCCGGGGCGGTGAGTTGCTGGGGGAGCCTCTCCAGCCCGTCGCCGGGTGAGCTCACGCAGATCGCTGTGGCCGGGGCACGGCGCCCTGCGGGGGCGGGCTCCAGCTCGACCCCGTGTGGAGCACCTGCGACGAGGGGCGCCACCGGGCTACAGGTCGGCTCCACCCGCAGCGGAGGCCCCCATGGGCGTCGAGATCACCACCCACGCGCCCGGCGACGGCGCCACCTTCCCCCAGACCGGCCAGACCGTGACGGTGCACTACACCGGCACCTTGACCGACGGCACCGAGTTCGACTCGTCGCGGGGGCGCGGCCAGCCCTTCTCCTTCGTCATCGGCCGCGGCCGCGTGATCAAGGGGTGGGACGAGGGCGTGGCCCAGATGAGCGTGGGCCAGCGCGCGACCCTGACCTGCTCCGCCGACTACGCCTACGGCGACCGCGGCTACCCTGGGCTGATTCCGCCGGGCAGCACGCTGGTCTTCGACGTCGAGCTGCTCTCGATCGGCTGAGGCACGCTCGCGGGCAGCCGAGGCCTCTGGCGACCGCCTCGGCTCCCGTGACCCGCTGACCCGCTGACCCGCTGCGAGTCGGTCGCTCCGCCATCCATGGGAGCCCGCCATGTCGGCGCCTCGCCTCTCTCCCGCACAGGCCCGCCGCGTGATGCTGCGCGCCGCGCGGGTGGGGGCGCCGCACGCCTCGACCGGCCTGGCTGGCGTCGAGGCGGCGCTTCGCGACCTGCGGCTGGTGCAGATCGACCCCATCGATCGGGTGGGCACCAACGCCGACCTGGTGCTGCACGCGCGGGTCGATGGGGTGCGCCGGGGCGACTGGGCGCGGCTGTCCCCGGGCGTGTCGTTCGAGCACTACGCCAAGGAGTGGTGCCTGCTCCCGGCGGATCAGTTCCCCCGCTACCGCGACCAGGCCGGACGCACGCCCGACTGGCGGCTGACCGAGCGCTTGAAGCGCATGGACGACGGGCTGCTCGAGGCCGTGCTCGCCGAGGTGGCGGAGCGGGGCCCCATGAGCCCCGCCGACCTCTCCGATCGGGGCGCCGTGCGTCCGCTGGACTGGAGCGGCTGGACCAGCACCGGCCGCGCCTCGACCATGGCTTTGCAGGTGCTCGCGGTGCGCTGCCGGCTGGTGGTGGTCGGCCGCTCTGCCGCGGGGCAGCGCCTCTACGACGTCCCGGAGCGCGCCCTGCCCGACCACGCGGCTGCCCCCGCCGGACCCTTCTTCGCGCCCGGGGTGCTGGACCGGGTGGCCGTGATGGGGCTGATGCCCAGCGCCTCGGGCCCGTGGTGGAGCGTGCTGGCGCCGTCGCGTCGGGGCCCGGCGGTGGACCAGCTGCTCGCGTCGGGGCGACTCGTCGAGGTGCGGGTGACCGGCTCCACCCGGACCTACCTCGCGCTGCCCGAACACCTCGACGTCGCCGACCAAGCGGTCGAGACCGACGACCGAATGCGCGTGCTGGGCCCGCTCGACCCGCTGATCTGGGTGCGCTCGCTGGTCGAACAGGCCTTCGACTTCACCTATCTGTGGGAGGTCTACAAGCCGGCCGCCGCGCGCCGCTGGGGGTACTACGTCTGCCCGCTGCTGCACCACGGGCGGCTGGTGGGGCGGATCGAGGCGCGCCGCACCGACGGCGGCGTCACGGTCGAGCAGACCTGGGGATCGCCGGAGGCTGAGCCGCTCGCGCGGGCGATCGAGCGGCTGGCCGCCATGCAGCCCCGGCGCGCCGGCACACGGGCGGGTGGGGCGCGGCCGGCGTAGAATGGCCGCATGACTGCCACGCACCTCCGCTCCATCTCTGTCTTCTCCCTCCTGTTGGCCGCCGGCTGCCGAAGCGAGCCGGCCCAGACGGGCCCCGCTGAGCCCGCCGACTCGGCGGCGCCGGGCCTCGACGTGTCGGTCCGCATGGGGCCCGGCGAGGTGCGGGCCGGCGTGGTCGTGGATGGCGCCGCGCTCTTCGGCGGCACCAGCGCAGAGGGGCGCCCCGGCGACCTGAAGATCTACAACGACCGCGCGCAGTTCATCATCCAGGGGGTGCGAGACGGCGCCTACTACGAGTCGATCGGCGGTGGGATCATCGACATCGACGTCGTCCGGCCCGAGGGCCAGCCGGGCCGCGACGTCATCGACGAGCTCAGCGTCATGGTGGGGCTCGGGCGCCTCGTCTCGCCTGACTCGGTGGAGGTGGTCGCCGACGGCTCCGACGGGGCCGCGGCTGTCGTCCGGGTGACCGGACGCGGCGTGCCGATGCAGCTGCTCACCGGCGCCCTCGAGTCCCCGACCTTCGTGCCCGACCTGCCCATGACCGTCGTGACCGACTACCGCCTCGAGCCCGACAGCTGGCTGCTCGAGGCCACCTCCACCGTGACCTTCGAGGCCGCCGCGACCGCGGTGCAGGCCGGCGATCTGGCCATGGTGGGCATGGAGGTCATCGACCCGGTGCTGCCGGGCCGCGGCCTCCAGGGCGGCGACGGCGCGGCCACCGGCGACTGGCTGGGCCTGGTCGGCCGCCAGAATGAGGTGGCGGTGGCCATCCTGTCTGATGCTGCGCCCTTCTCGCAGAGCGCCATCGGCCAGCTGCTGGGCGAGATCGGGCCGGTCATGACGGGGCTGACCGAGCCGGGCACCTATGCCGCCGGCGAGTCGGCCACCTGGACCCGGGCCATCGGCGTCGGCCCCGATCTGGCCACGGTCACCGGCGCCTGGCACGACTGGCGCGGCGACGACACCACCACCGTGGGCGGTGAGGTGACGGCCGACGGCGCCCCGGTGGCCGGCGCCCGGGTGCACCTGCTCGCCGACGACGGCGGGCTCGAGACCGTGGCCTTCACCGACACCGACGGCGTCTGGACCGCCGACGTGACCGCGAGCGGGCCCCAGGCGGTCGCCTCTGGGCGCGGCCATGGGCACCACCTCGACCTGCCGAGCGGCGCAGGCTGGGTGGCCCCCTACGCCCACGAGGTGCCCGCGGGCACCACCCTCGACAGCCTCGAGGTGGGCGCGCTCGAGGCGCCCTTCGCCGAGGGCTTCGGCCTGTCTGGTGTCGTCGATGCGACCGCCGACACCGCGCTGACGTTGGGCGCGCCGGGCGTGCTCGAGATCACCGTGGCCGACGGCGGCCCCGCGGTGGTGCGGGTGGACTTCGCCGCGGGCGACCCGGCCGGCGCCGACCCGGCCTACGTGCCGGGGCGCCCGAGCGGCGCGGCGGCCTACGGCTACGTGCGCGACGGCGACCTCGATCTGCAGCTCGAGCCGGGCGACTACCACGTGACCGTGCACCGTGGCGTGGCCTGGGAGCTCACCGAGCGAGACGTCACGATCACGGCGGGGGGGCGCGCCGAGGTCACCGCCGACCTGGTCGAGGTGGTCACCCCGGCTGGCGTGCTGCGCGCCGACCCGCACAGCCACGCCGCGCCCTCGGGGGACGGCGAGATCGGCATGTCGCACCGGCTGCTCACCCACGCCGCGAACGGCGTGCAGGTGCACATCGGCACCGACCACGACCACGTGGCCGACTACCGCCCCATGCTCGCGCCGCTCGGCCTCACGGGCTGGATGACGTCGGTGGTCGCCGACGAGTACTCGCCCACGCTGCGGGGTCACGTCAACGTCTACCCGCTCGAGATCGACCCCGACGCGGTGAACCATGGCGCCGTGCGCTGGTGGGAGGGCATCTCGTCGGACACCCCGACCACCGAGCTCTACGACACGCTTCACGCCAACGTGGGCGACGCGGTGGTGCAGATCAACCACCCCGCCGGCAGCTCGGGCATGCTGGGGCAGGCTCGCTACGACGCCGAGACGGGCGTGGTGGGCCGCCCGGATCGCTTCAGCGACGACTTCGACGCCATGGAGGTGCTCAACGACGGCTCGTACGACGAGTACCTGCCGCTGTATCTGTCGCTGGTGGGTCGCGGTCACCCGGTCGCGCCCACCGGGGTCTCCGACAGCCACGGCTACCGCAATGGCGTGGGGGTGAACCTCACGTGGGTGCCGGTGGGCATCGACGAGCCCGCCGACCTCAACCCGCGCGATCTCGCCGACACGATCCGCGCGGGCCGCACGGTCATCAGCCGGGGGCCGTACCTGCACGCCACGGTGGACGGCGCCTGGGCGCCGGGCGAGACGGTGGCGGGTGGCGCCACCCTGACGGTCGAGGTGCAGGCGCCGTCGTGGATTCAGGTCGACCGGCTGCTGCTGCTGCGCGATGGGGTGGAGGTGGAGCGGCGCGAGCTCGCCGGCGGGCCCGAGGACTTCCTGCTCGACGCCGACCAAGACGCCTTCTACGTCGTCATCGCCGAGGGGGACACCCCCATGCTCCCCGCCTACTCGGAGCGCCCGTGGGCGATGACCTCGGCCATCCGGGTGGACGCCGATGGCGGCGGCTGGCAGCCGCCCCTTCCGGCCTGGACGCTGGGCGACTGAGGCTCGCTCAGGCGATCAACAGGGCCTTGAGCCGCTGCGCGCCGAGCGCCCGCAGCTCGTCCGGGCTCACCCGGTCGAGCTTCGCGAGGGCCTTGACGGGGTCGGCGCCGGCCTGCTTGAGGCCGCGGTAGGCCTTGTCGGACAGGTCGTGGGCCTTGAAGTGCAGCTTGATGCGGGCCCAGGCCTGCTTGTCTCGCCGGGTGAGGAACTTCTCGCGCAGTGCCTTGAGCGCCTTGGCGTCTCGGCCGCGCCCGAGCTTCTTCATGGCCTTGGCGAGCTGATCGGTGAGCATGCCCGCGGCGCCCAGTGAGGGCCGGGGCGGGATCTCCGGACCGCCCTCCACCCGCCGCGGCTTGGTCAGCTCAGCGATCCAGGGG
>JBDQIL010000205.1:0-6906 GCA_040264415.1 Myxococcota bacterium | reverse complement strand
CCACCCTGTTGGTCGCGTCGGCGGCCATCGCGGCCCAGGAGATCGCCAACGAGGCCATGGGGCAGCCGAGCGGCGGCGGTGGCGGAGCGTCACCGGCCGCGGGCCCGGCGGTCGCCCCGGCCCCCACGGTGACCGGCGACGAGACCGTCGTGCTCCCCCCCATGACCGACCCCTCCGGCGCCCACGTGCTCCAGGGCTGGTGCAGCGCGGTGTTCCAGTTCGAGTCGGTGGTGACCGTTCGGGGCGGCGCGTTCACGGCCCGCACGGTGCTCACGCCCGGGCCCCGGGTGTCTGGCGAGGCGCGACGGAGCACCCAGAGCGGCGCGGTCGCACAAGACGGCGGGTCCATCTCGTTCGGCCGCTTCGCCTCGGGCCTCATCGACGTCACGGGCGGGCTGAGCCTCACGCTGGGCGTCGACGCGCCGGTGGAGTGTGTCGGGCAGCGGGTCATTCACGCCCGGTGATGGCCTCCTCCGCCCGCGCCGATCGTCGTGACCCATGAGGGCTGGCGCGTTGGCATTGCTGGGGTTCGGCGCGTGCGCGCCCCCGCCGTCCGACTCCGCTGCCGCCGACCCCTGCGCGGGCGAGGCGGCGCCCCAGAGCATCGACGCCGTGGTCGAGCACCTCAACACGCTCCCCCGGCCGGTCACGGCGCCATGCGTGGTGCGCAGCCTCGCCCGACCCCTCCGGGTCGAGGCCACCGCCGACCCGCTGTCCGCCCAGCCCGCCGACGGCCCCGACAGCCCCCGCTTCTTCCTGCACGTGGGGCCCGTCCGCATCGCCGTCGTCGGGACGGGGGACGGCGCCAAGGTCATCGAGTTCGGTGAGGCGACCGACGACCTGCACACCATCAAGGGCGAGCTGCCCATGCCCATCACCACAGAGCTCTCGGCCGAAGACCCGCACGACGAGATCGCCGATGCTCAGTATGGGACCGGTTGCGCGATCTGCCATGTGGAGCAAGAGGCGCTGCCGGGGGGCGGGTGGAGCAGCATCGTGATTCGCCCCGAGGACGACAGCCTCGTCGACCTGGGGGGCCTGGCGCGAGATGCGGCGTCGTGCGCCGGCGACCCGGACCCCGGCGACGACCGCTGCGCCCTGCTGATCGCCATCTTCGAGGGTGAGGTGGTCCACACGCCGTTCCCGACGCGCTACCCCACGCTGGTCGAGCTGGCGGAGGCGGGGCCCTTCGAGTGAGCGCGCGGCGCCGCCTCAGCCCGTCGGCCACAGGCGGGCGGCTGGCAGCCCCACGGTCGCCTCGCCCGCCTCCACCGCGCGAACGAGCGCCACCAGGCGCGCGTTGACGGGCGTGGGCACGCCCACCCGATGCCCGAGGGCGACCACCTCGCCGTTGATGTCGCCCACCTCGGTGGGGCGCCCGCGCGCCAGATCGTCGGCCATGCTGGAGCGGGCCGCGGGGTCGATGCGGATCATCGGGGCCGCCAGCGCGCGAAAGAGCCAGTCGGGCAGTGGGAGGATCCGGGGCGCCAGGGCCGGCCGCATCTTGCCGATGGGCACCGGGCGCACGCCGGCGGCCTTCAAGACCGCCCAGGCCTCGGTCATGGCGGCGGCGAGCACCCGCCGGTAGCCGCGGTCGCTCAGCTCGGCCTTGAGCCCGCGCCCCGACAGCGCGTTGACCGCGTTGTTGAGGTTGAGCAGCAGCTTGGCCCACTGTACGCCCTGCATGTCGGCGGGCTCGACCACCGGCACGCCGCTGGCGCGCAGGGCTTCGGCGAGCGCTGGGGATCCGCCTCGCTCGAGCGCGATGGGGCCGCTGGTGGTCTGCCGAAGGCGGGCGCGGCCGCCTGGCCCCTGGTCCCACACCACGTTGAAGCTCACCATGCCCGGCACCACGGCGTGGTCGGGCAGCGCCTCGCGCAGACGGTCGGGGTTGCGCAGGCCGTTCTGCAGGCTGACCACGACGGCCCCGGGCGCGAGGTGCGGGCGGATCTCCGCCGCCGCCGCCGACGTGCTCCCCCCCTTCACCGCGACGACGACCACCCCTGCGCCGGCCACCGCCTCGGGCCCGAGCGCCACCCGCAGACCGCCCGGCCCGAAGGCGGCGTCGGGTGCGGTGAGCGACGTGGCGATCAGCCCGGCGCGCGCCACCGGCTCGGCGAGCGACGGCCGCCCGATGAGGGTGATCTCGGCGCCGACCCGCGCGAGCTGGGCCCCGGTCCACGCGCCGATGCAGCCCGCGCCCACCACCGCGACGGGGGGGAGCGCGCTCACGATGGGGGAGCGGCGGCGGCCCTGGGGCGGCCCTGGTGCCCCATCCGCCAGACCCAGAGGGCGCTGCCGATGAGCAGGGCCGCGGTGGGGGCCAGGGCCCAGCTCGGGATCTGGCCCGCCGCCACCAGCCCCCCGGCGAGGCCGGCCAGCGCGATGAGGCGCGCCTTCTCGAGCCACAGCCCCCATCGGCGGCCCTCGAAGAGCGCGCCCCAGGCCAGCACGGTGGCCACGATGAGGCCCCCGGCCAACCCCCTCTGGGGCGACGAGAGCATGCCTTCGAACTGGATGAAGGCGGGCACCGCGAGGGCCATGGGGGTGAACCACGCCAGGGCGTAGGCCGAGGCGCCCGGCAGCGGGGTGGAGTCCCATGGGGTCGCGGTCGCGCGGGAGACCTCGGGGATGGACTTGGGGCCACCCTGGTCGGCAGGGCGCCACTCGGGCGGCGCGACCCAGGCGTAGAGGCGGTCGGGCCAGCGCGCGCACGATCGGCTCAGCTGCAGCAGGTGCTGCCAGTAGGCGACGTTGGCCCACAGCGGGTTCCATGACCGATGGGGCTCGACCGTGCCGTAGACCGGCTCGTCGTCGGGCTCGGCGACGAAGGTCCCGAACATCCGGTCCCACACGATGAACACGCCGGCGTGGTTTCGGTCGATGCACGTCGGGTTGACGCCGTGGTGTACGCGGTGGTGTGACGGCGTGTTCATCACCCACTCGAGCGGCCCCAGGCGCCCCACCAGGCGGGTGTGGATCCAGAACTGGTAGAGCGTGTTGCCGGCCGAGCACAGCAGGTAGACCCACGGCGGCACGCCCAGCACCGCGAGCGGCAGGTAGAACGGGATCACCGTGAGGCTGGTGAGCATCGACTGGCGCAGGGCGACCGCGAGGTTGTAGTCCTGGCTCTGGTGGTGCACGACGTGGGCCGCCCAGAGCACGTTGACGCGGTGGCTCGCCCGGTGCCACCAGTAGTAGAGCAGATCGAGCAGCACGAACGCCACCGCCCAGGTCCACCACGCGTCACCGGGCAGCTCGAACAGCCTCAGGTGCTCGTAGGTCGCCAGATAGGCCACCAGGGTCACGCCCTTGAGCAGCGCCACGGTCACCTGGCTGGTGATCCCGCACGACAGGTCGGTGATGGTGTCGCGCACGCGGTAGACGGCCCGGCCCTGTGCGTGAGACACCGCCAGCTCGACGGCGATGAGCACGAAGAACGCGGGCACGGCGACGGCGATCGGGTTCAGGTCCATGGCCCTCCGACTCTGCCACGATTCGGCACGGTGTGCATTTGTTCGCGCACCTTCATCGGAGCCCCTCTCCTGTCCTGGCCCCGCGCCGTGCATTACGGTTCTGGGGCGCCTCACGGGAGCGGAGCATGGCCGACGACGCGTGGACCGACACCTGGACCGCCGAGCCCACCGCCACCCACCGCATCACCCGGCCTCTCGGGCTCGAGGCGCCGCACCGATCCGACGTGCTCGAGCTGGTCCGTGGGCCCGGCCAGCCGCTCCATTTCGCCCTCGAGCAGGCCGAGATGATCCTGGGGCGCGGCGACGGCGTCGCCTGCCGCGTGCGCTCGGCGCTGGTGTCGCGCCGGCACCTGCGGATCGCGGTGCGAGGCCCTGAGGTCACGGTGACCGACCTCGAGAGCCAGAACGGCCTGTACCTGAACCAGGTCAAGGTGCACTCGGCGGTGCTCTGCGATGGCGACTTGTTGCAGGTCGGAGATCTCGTATTTGTCTATCGCCGAGGGTTGGGATGTCGTTCTTTGTGAGGTTCTGGGGGGTGCGCGGCAGCATCCCCACGCCGGGCCACCGCACGGCTCGCTACGGCGGCAACACGCCGTGTGTCGAGGTGCGCATCAACGGCACCCGCTTCATCTGCGACGGGGGCACCGGGATCCGCGGCCTGGGCTCGCAGCTGCTCGAGCCGGCAAACGGCGCGCCCATCTCGCTGCACCTGCTGTTCAGCCATGCCCACTGGGACCACATCCAGGGGTTCCCCTTCTTCGCGCCCGCCTATGTGCCCTCGACCCGCATCACGGTCTACGGCGCCCGTGAAGGCGACACCCGCATGTACCGGCTGCTCAACGGTCAGCAGAACAGCGACTACTTCCCCGTGTCCTTCGCCGACCTGGGCGCCCGCATCGAGCCGGGCCACCTCGGCGACGGGCAGCGGGTGATCGAGGGGGTGACCGTCTCGGCCATGCCGGTGTCGCATCCGGGCGGGTGCACGGCCTTCTCGTTTGAGTGGGAGGGGCGCAAGGTGGTCTACGCGACCGACCATGAGCTCGATCTGGTCTTCACCAACCGGGCCCGCGTGCAGGGCGATCGCAGCGTGCTGCGCCGCCCGCCCCCCGACCTCGTGGCCTTCTGCAAGGGCGCCGACCTGCTGGTGTGTGACGGCCAGTACACCGAGGCCGAGTACCCCAACCACGAAGGCTGGGGGCACAGCCGGGCCACGTCCGCCACCGACCTCGCCATCATCAGCGACGCGCGGCGCCTCGCCATCTTCCACCACGACCCCATGCAGTCCGACGACGACGTCGACGCCAAGGTCGATGCCTGCCGCGCCCGGGTCGATCTCATGCACGGCCACACGCAGGTGTTCGCCGCGCGCGAGGGCGTCGAGATCAAGGTCTGAGGCCCTCGCTGGGGCGGCGCGGGTGCGCCGGCCTCAGTCGTCGAAGCCCATCTCCTTGAGGCGCCGCCAGAGGGTAGACCGGCCGATGCCGGCGACCCGCGCGATCTCTTGGCGGTGGCCCTGGTGGCGGTCCACCAGAAAGGAGATGTAGCGCTTCTCGAGCTCGGCGAGCGTGGGCTGGTCGTGGAAGGGGTGCCCCGCGCCGGGCCCCGCGGCGGGGTCGGGGGGCAGCCCGTCGAGGTCGAAGAGGTCGGTGGAGAGCACGCCGTCGGGGGAGAGCACCACGGCCGACTCGATGGCGTGCGACAGCTCGCGCACGTTCCCGGGCCAGGCGTACCGGGTGAGCAGGCGCTGCGACTCGGCGGGGATGGCCTTGACCGGCCGGGCGTGGCGGGTGCCGTGGATCTGCGCGAAGTGCTCGACCAGGCGCAGGATGTCTTCAGAGCCGCGCTCGCGCAGGCTGGGCAGTCGGATGCGCACCACCTTGATGCGGTGCAGGAGGTCCATTCGGAAGTCGCCGTCGCGCACCTGCTGGCCCAGGTCGCGGTGGGTGGCTGCGACCAGCCGAAAGTCGACCCCGCGCTCCTTGCCACCGCCCAGGCGCTGCACCACCCGGTCGTTGAGCACCCGCAGCAGCCGGGTCTGGGCGCCCAAGGTGAGCTCGCCCACCTCGTCGAGGAAGAGCGTGCCGCCGTCGGCCTCTTCGAAGCGGCCCGAGGCGGCGGTGCCGGCTCCCGTGAAGGCGCCCTTCTCGTGCCCGAACAGCTCGTTTTCGATGAGGTTATCGGGGATGGCGCCGCAGTCCACCTTCACCAGCGGCCCGGTCGCCCGCTTGGAGTTGGCGTGCAGGGCGCGGGCGAAGAGCTCCTTGCCCGTGCCGGTCTCGCCCGTGACCAGGATGGAGACGTCGGTGGAGGCCACCCGCGCCGCCAGCGCGAAGGCGCGGGCCATCTCGGGGGAGGCGCCGATGAGGCCCTCGTAGGAATACTGCAGCGACACCGGTCGCTCGCCGCGCGGCCGCAGCTGGGCGGCCAGGCTGGACTGACCCAGCACGCGCTCGAGCCGCCCGGCCATGCGCAGGGCGCGGCGGCGGGCCATCGACCGGGGGTCGGTGATGGCGTCCTCGTCGGCGTCGAGCAGCTCGAGCACGCCCACCGGCTGGTCGTCGATGCGCAGCGGGATCGCGAGCACGGTCTTGGGCGCGTAGCCGGTGGCCTGGACCGCCCCCGCGTCGGGGGCCGGCGCGTTGCCGGGCCAGGTGAGCACCTCGCCGCGGGTGAGCACCGCGCCGGCGATGCCCTCTCCGGGCCGGATCCGGATCTCCTCGATCTCTTCGAGGTGGGCCACGCGGGTGACCGCCTCGGCCGTGTCGGGGTCGCGCAGGAAGAGCGAGGCCCGCTGGGCGCCGGTGTGGTCGCGCACCTGGTCGAGGATGATCATGAGGCTGCGGTCGAGCTGCGCGAGCGGCGGCAGGCGCTCGTCCGCGTCGCCGGCGGTCGGGTCGATCGGGTCGGCGCTCATCGGTCCTCCTGCCAGGGTCCCCCGCGGGTATCCATGCGCCCCGTCGTCGGCCACCAGCGGCACCGGCTATGCTGCCGAATCCGCTGGAGGCGCGATGTCCGAGCCCACCCCGACCCCCCAGGTCGCCAGCCTCCAGGCCGCCGTGACGGCGCTCGAGGCGCAGGAGTTCACCCGCGGGGTGAGCCTGCTGGTGGCGCTGCTCGACGACATCGACGGGCGCGGCCTGCACGCGGTCGAGGCCACCTCACGGGCGCTGCTGGCCCAGGCCCTGCACGCGATGGGGCAGCCCGACGCGGGGCTCACCCAGGCCCGCGCCGCCCTCGACGCGGCCGGCCACACCGACGACCGCGCCCTCATCCACCGGTGCATGGCCCTGGTGGAGACCTTCCGCATCTTGGCCCAGGACCAGCTGTGAGGGCGTTGCTCCCCGTGGCGCTGGGTCTCGCCTTGGCGGGCTGCGGCCCCAAGGCCCCGGTCGCGCCAGCCGTCGCCGACATCCGACTGGCTGACCGCCGT
>JBDQIL010000204.1:0-6923 GCA_040264415.1 Myxococcota bacterium | reverse complement strand
GGCCTGCACCAGCAACTCGACCTCTTTGAGGGCCGCCTTCTGCTCGAGCGTGCCCAGCTCAGCGAGCCCGACGCTGCCGCCACAGTTCTCACCCAGCGGCTTGGAGGCATAGAGCGCCGCGTACTGACGCACGTTGGCCCAGTCTTCTTCGTTGGTGTAGCTGTCGACGATGAGCCGCGCGCTGTAGGCCGCCTCTTCGGTACACTCGTCACGCTCGATGATGGCCTGAAGCCGCGGTCGGGCGTCGTCGTATCGGCCATGGGTGTAGAGCACCTGCGCCGACTGGTACGCGATGGCCACGCGGTTCTTCTCGACGCCCTCGGAGATGGGGATCAGCACCTCGGTGAGGTCGTACTTGAGCGACTCGACCCGATCTTTGTCGGTGGTGCTGGCCAGCGCGTCCTCGACCCTGCCGATGGCTGCGCCAAAGTCGGCAGCCAACACGCTGTCCGAGGCCTCGATGAGCTCCTGGTGGGCGGGGCCGAGCTTGTAGACCGGCCGCTCTCCGCCGTTCGCGATCTCGACCTTCTCTTCGACCTCGGCCGAGGGCGGGAGGGTCTGCACCTGGCCGAACTGGCTCTTGACGTTGAGGTAAGCGATGGCCCGCAAGTACCAGAGCGACGGCTCACGGTAGTTGTGCTCGCCGCCCTTCAGCAGCTGCGAGTATTCCTTGTGCGCCTCTTCGGCCTTCCCGCCGCGGAGGAGCGTCTCGGCGAGGTACCACTGGATCTCGTAGTAGTCGTCTGCGAATGGGAACTTCGCGAGGTACTGCCGGTAGTAGTCGGAGGCCTTGAGGAAGTCCTCGGCCTCGCCGGAGCTGGTCGCCGCCGAGTGGTAGTTCGTGGCCACGCCGGCCAGCGACTGCTCGATATAGTTGCGAGCGACCGCCTGGGCGTCGGGGTTGTTGCGGTTGGCAGACCACCACGCAGAGTCTTCACCGTAGCGCTCGTTGAGCGAGCTGATGGCGTCGCGGACGGCCTGCGCATCGGGAGGAGACTTCGAGGCGTGCAGACGCGCCACCGTCCAGAGGAACTCGGGGTTGTCGGCGTCGTTCGGCCAGGCCTGCTGGATGTGGTTGTACACGTCGATCGCGTAGTCGTACCGCGCCTGCTGGCTGAGCACGTCGCCGAGGCGCTTGTAGACCTCGAGCTCGTAGTCACGACCCCCGATCCCGGCGTAGAACGTGCGCGCCACCTCCAGCGGGTGCTGCCCCTGGATGTCAGCCACGTCGGAGAACGAGATGGCGGTGTACTCGATGGCCTCGGGGGTCATCGGCGACTCACGCCCGGTTCGCGCCTCGTAGCGCTCAGACCAGTCGAGGAGCTGGCTCAGGAGCCCGAGGGCCGAGTCGTAATTCGAGCGCTTGTACTCGGACCAAGCCAGCTTGTAGAGGCCCTTGTCGTAGAGGCGACCCTGCTCTCCCTCGAGCTCGACGACCCGCCGGTAGTGCGGGATGGCTGCCTCGAGGTTGTTGTAGTCGAAGTAGTACTCCCCGATGCGCAGGTGGGCGTACGCCGCGAACTGGCTCTCGGGGAAGGCCGACACGAGGTCTTGGAAGGCGCCGAGGCCCTTCTCCTCGTCGAAGAGCGCCGACGACGGGTGGCTCAGCACGTAGCCGAGCATGTAGTAGCAGCCGTCGGTGTACTCGTAGGTCGGGTGCTGCTCGATGATGCGCCGATAGAGGCGTGCCGAGCGGCGGTAGTCCTTCTGCGGCTGCTCTGGAAGGTTCTCGAAGTCGGCGTCCGAGGTGGCGTCCATGACCCGACGAAACTCGGCGTCGGCCACGAGGTAGTCTTCTTCGGCGTCTTCGAAGTACAGCTCCGCGAGCCGGAACATGACGTGCGCGGAGTGGCTCGCGTTCGGGTACTTGTCGAGGAAGGACTCGAAGCGCCGGGCAGCGGTGGCCCGCAGCGCGCGGTCGTCCTCGTCGAGGTCTTCGATGACGGCGCCGTAGTTCTCTTCGAGTGCGGCCCGCTCTTCGCCCTCCCGGAACCGAATCCACGCCTTGGCGTCGGCTTCGAATTCGCCCATCCGGTCGGAGAAGCGCTCGACGGTCGCGCGGTACTCGTCCACCACCTCCTTGTCTTGTCGGGCGTCGGTCACGCCAGCGTCAGCCACAGCCTCCTGGGCGGCGGCGAGGGAGGGCGCGAGGAGCAGCGCCAGCAGTCCAGCGGGACGGAGGGACATCGGCTACTCCTCCAACGGCTGGCGGATCAGTTCGAAGCGGCCGGTCAGCTCTTGGAGGCGCTCGCTGCGCTCCGTCGCGAGCCGGGTGCGCTCCGAGACCACCTCTGTCTTTCTCAGCCAGTAGACATCCACGATGCCCATGTCGGCTTCCATGATGTTCGACGAGAGCTGGTCTTTGAGGGTGCCGAACCGCCACCGCGTGATGTCTGCGGCGAGGCGGCTCGCGTCCTGATCGACCGCGCCGACTTCGTCGGTGAGCGCGGCGACCGCGCGGTCCTGCTCTCGGACGCCTGCCCGCAGGATGGCCAGCTCAGAGACCTCGGCCTTGTCGAGCTGCGCCTGAACCGCGCTGGACCGCCCGTCGAGAGAGGCGGTCCGGGTCCATAGGTCGTCGAGCGTGCGCAGGGGGGTCAGGTCACCCGTCATCCCGTCGCGCATGCCCCGGAGCACGCCATGCAGTCGGTCGTAGTCTTGGGAGAGCAGCTTCCGGTCGCCGTCGGTGTCGCCCGCGCGCCCGCGCGGCACGGAGGCCATGACCTGCCGGAGCGTCGCGTTCGACGCCGCACCCTCCAGCTCTCGCGAGAGCACCTGCAGGTCTGATTCGACCCTCTCGAGCTCGTCTTCGACCAGCTCGATGTCTACCACCGCCATGGTGCTGGCCTTCTCACGCAGCACACGGCGGGTGGCGACGATCTCGGCTTTCAGGTCGCCGGCGACGGTCAACAGACGCATGGCGGAGTCCTGCACTGCCCGGACCTGGTCTTCGTGGACCTGGTAGCGGTCGGTGCGATCGCTCTCGACTCCCTGGACTTGCTGGGTCCGCCCGAGGAGGACCGCCATCTCCTCCTCAATCGACTGCACACGCGCCCGGCTGACGCGATCGTTCGCCTGTTGCAGGTAGGCCAGCTCGGCCTCGAGCAGACGATGACGCAGCTGCAGCGAGTCGTCCCGCACCCGAAGCAGGGCCTGGCGGCCGCGGCCGAAGGTGCCGATCGCCTCGTCCGAGGAGGTGAGCACGCCGCTGATCTCGTCGAGGGTCACCCGCGCGGCCGTGAGGTCGGCGCGCTGCCCGTTCAGAGCACGGCTGGCGTCTACGACCCGGCCCATGGTGTTGTCATCGACCAGCATCTCGACCGCGAAGCCGGGGAGCCCCCCGTCGGCGTAGCCCGAGCCGTCTACCGACTGCATCCGCTCGGCATCAGCGGCGATGCGCTCAAAGAAGCGAATCGGGTCTCCGACCCCACCTTCGAGGGTGTCGAGCCGCTCTCGGAGCGGGGTGTAGTCGGCGACCACCGTCTCATAGCTGGCGAGCGCCCGCTCGAAGCCCTTGGCCTTCATGTGCAGGTGCCCTTGGTTGAGCTTCATCTGCAGCGTGTAGGGGTGCGCCGGGAACGCGATCAAGAAGATCTCGACGTGCCGAAGGGCGTTGTCCCAATCCTCTTGCTTGATGTAGGTCCACACCAGCTCGTAGAGCTGATCAGCGAACCACTTCGAGTCGCTGGGGAGCGACTGGTAGTGCTCGACCGCCTCCTGATAGCGCTCCATCTCGTAGTTGACGCGCCCGAGGGCGAGGCGGGCCAGCTCGGACACCTCGTCGCTGGTCGAGGGCGCCGCCACCACCGCTTCGAACTCGACCGCAGCCTGCTCGAAGTCGCCATCAGCCGCCAGGATGGTGCCCAGGAAGTACCGGGAGCGGCCATAGTAGCTCGTCTCGGCCGGCTGCTCACCGAACATGGCTTTCGCCCGGGCGTTCTCACCCTGTCGATAGAAGCTCTTTGCCACCGTGTACCGGACCGCGGGGGTGGTGGGCACGCGCCCCGACAGCACCCAGGTCCGGTAGATCTCGTAGAAGCGCTCGGTGTCGCCCACGAGGCCGAGCACTTCGAGCTGGCGCCGCACCGAGTCGTCGAAGAACGGATGCGACTCACCGGCGTCCATGATGCGACCATAGGCTTCGAGGGCCGTGGCCCAGTTGCCCATCTCGAAGACCGATTCGGCCAGATACCATTCGGCGTCGAGGTGCAGCTGCCCGTCGCCGAGCGCGCCGGATTCCACCAGCGTGTAGAAGCTCAGCGCAGAGGTCTCGTACTCTCCGATCAAGAAGCGGAACACCGCCTCTTCGTAGCGTTGCCGGGCGTCCTCGCCTCCGATCAGACCTCGCCGCTGACCGTATTCCCGGTCGAGCCCGGCGAGCCGACTCTCGACCTCGCTCAGGTCGCTGTTCATGCGATCGAGCTGGTCACCGATCGACCGGCCCGCGGCGGAGGCCGGGCCTGCCCAGAGCAGGCCGGCGAGCAGGAGGGTGGAGCGCAGGTGGCGCATGGAGGTCATTCCGGGTCGGGGTCTCGGAGAGGTCCGCTCGCCTGCTACTCGGAGGCGCTGTCGGAGATCCGGCTGCACCGGAGCTCGAACTCGACGTGGGGGCGCTCGACGAAGGAGCGGCCGATACCCTTGCGCTCGTCGGTCACGACCCGCACCCTGCAGCTCTTGCCCTCTTCGGCCGTGAAGGCAGTGCTGGACTGCACGTTGAACGTGTAGTTCTTCACGTAGCTGAAGACGCCGAAGCCGTTGCCTCGGAGCCGCATGTTGACCGTGATGTTGTGGCTTCCGGGCGGCACCGCCCCCTCGAAGACCATGAACTCACGCACGTCGTCGAGGCCGCCGGTGGGGTCGGCCTTCGAGAACTTGCCCTGACCGTCGAGGTAGTACGAGATGGACTCGAGCGTGTATCCGCGCCCCAGCTTGTTCTCGTGGATGATCGTCGCGCGCGAGCCGCTGGAGCTCCCCTGCACCACGATCTCCTTGAGGAGCTGGAGCGTGGCCTTGGCGCGGAAGACCTTCTCTTTGAGCGAGTGGACCTCCTCTTCGACCGTCAGCAACTCACGGTTGTAGTCGGACGCGGCCTGCTCGGGGTCGGGCTCGGCCGGGGTCGACTCGGCTGGCGCCGGCTCGGCCGCAGGGGGCGCGTCAGCGGCGGGCGCGTCCTGCGCCTGCGCCGCCGGACTGGCGAGGGACGCGGACAGCAGGAGGGCTGAGGCGAAGGCGAGGAACGGCTTCCGGTTCATCCGCTTGCTCTCTGAAGATGGGGGCGAGGTCGGGGTTTGAGCGGATTTCTCCGCTCGATCGAGCCCGCCTTCGCGCGCAAGAGAGCGGGCGATGGGGGGTCGGTTCAAGCCTGAAATCCCGTGAGACACGGGCGCTCGGCGCTCCAGAGTATTCGATCCGGCCGTTCGGGGACACCCCGGCGGGCGGATTGACAGGTCAATAGGAGGAGGATGAGGGGGCCGAAGCCGACCCTCGCACACCCCCCCGGTGCGGGAGAACGCTCTGTTCGCCGGGCTCATTGCGAACGGTCCGTGGCGACGCCCTCAGGGCGGGCCGGCGTGGTCCCGTCGACCGCGAGCAGGGCGGCGCCAAAGGCGTCGTGGAGCGCGCGGACGGGGCCGCTCCGGCGATGTCCGTTCACCAGGAAGCTGAACGCGTACACCTCTCCGTCGGTCGCGTGGGCGTACGCGGCCAAGCAGTA
The DNA here is from genome assembly GCA_040264415.1 of Myxococcota bacterium. GTDB lineage: Bacteria > Myxococcota_A > UBA796 > UBA796 > UBA2385 > M30B51. The sequence continues at coordinate 1,210 of JBDQIL010000204.1, read as the reverse complement.
GACCCCGTTGAGGCTTCCGGTCTTGCCGCGCACCCGTGCGACCTCGGTGTCGTCGTCGAAGCGGCGCCGCAGCGTGCCGTCCACCCCGCTCACCGACAGCGCCGCGAGGAACTCCGGCGCCAGGAGCGGGTCGTGGTACATGTCCACGAGCACGGCGTTGAGGTGGCTCGGACGAAGCCCGATCTGGCGGCTCAGGCCGCTGCCGTTCACCAGCTCGACCTGGTCCGGTGGGATCCCGAGGCTCTCCAAGTACCCCCGCACCGCGCGCAGCCCCTTCTCGGTGGTGCCCGGCGCGCCGAACACCTCGGCGCCGACCGCCCGGAGGACCTGCTCGGCCATCAGGTTGCTGGAGTATTTGAGGGTGTGGTTCAGGATCTCGGACATGGGCTGAGAGTTGAGGGAGACGACAGTCTCCAGTTCGTCCGGGGCCTCGCCCGCCTTGAGCTTTCCTGTGACCTGAATCCCCTCCCGGGCCAGCAGGTCCTCGAAGACGCTCATGGTCCATGCGAGGGGGTGACCGACGGACCGGTAGTAGCGGTGGACAGCGTCATCGGAAGCGATGCGGCCCTCAAGCTTGAACGTGAGGCCGCCGCCGCGGGGGTCGAGCTCCCGCTCGATGCGAATCCACGGCCGCCGGCCGGCGCGCACCGTCTCGATCTCGTTCTCGATCCGCACGATCTTGGACGGCGTACCGAGCTGGACCCGAGCGGGCTCTCCCTCAGAGGGCCCTGGCGAGATGACCAGGTCGACCGTGTTGAAGTTCATGCTCAAGGCACCCAACGGGGCGAAGTAGGCGGGCCCGTTCGCGAGGTCCACCTCTTTGTCCCAGCCCGGCACGAGGTGGCCGCCCGCGTAGTAAGTGTCGTCGAAGATCACGTCACCGTTGATCTCGACGATGCCCTGCAGCTGCATGTCGCGGATGAGCTTCCAGGCCTTCTCGACCACCAGGGTCGGGTCTCCGTTGCCGCGGATGTAGAGGTCGCCCTCGAGCACCCCCTCGCTGTTGATCTCACCGTCTCGGAGCAGCTCGGTGGAGAAGCGCCAGGCCGGGCCCAGGTTGCGGAGGGCGGTGGCCGCGGTCAGCACCTTCATGGTGGAGGCTGGCACCAGCGCTCGATCGGGCTGCCAGCCGTAGACCTCTTCGCCGGTGCGAACATTCACCACCTGCAACGCGACGTCCGCCGTGCTGAAGAGGGGATCGTCGAGCAGG
>JBDQIL010000203.1:0-6927 GCA_040264415.1 Myxococcota bacterium | reverse complement strand
TGGATCGCGCTCCTGAGCGGCCTCGTCCTGTCGGGCGTGGCCGGCATCGTCAATCAGGTGGTCTGGCAGCGGGCGCTCAAGCTCTTTCTGGGCGGAAGCGAGACCCTGAGCGCCATGATCGTGGTGCTGGTCTTCCTCTTCGGCCTGGGCGCGGGCGCGGGCCTCGCCGGGCGGGTGGCCGGGCGCGCCGCCAACCCCCTGCGGGCCCTGGCGACGGTCGAGCTGGGGCTGGCGCTGGTCAACATCGGCGTCGCGGCGCTGCTGGCCCTCGACCTCACCGAGTCGGTCTACGCCGTGCAGCGGGTGGCCCTGTCGGTCGGGCTGCCCCTGCGTGGCGTCTACGCCGCGGCCGCCCTGATCCTGCTGCTGCCGCCCACCGTGCTCATGGGTGCCACGCTGCCGCTGGCGAGCGAGGCCTGCCAGCGGCAGCTCGGGGCCACCGACGCCGCCCTGGTGCCCACCCTGTTCTTCGTCAACACCGTGGGGGCGGCCGCGGGCGCGCTGGGAGCGAGCCTGTGGCTGCTCCCCCACTACGGCCAGCGCAACGCGCTCTTCGCAGCGGTGGCCTGCAACACCGTCGCCGCAGCCCTCATCGGCGGGCTCGGTCGGCGGCCGGCGGTGGCGCCACGGCCCACGCCCACCTCGACCGCCCGTCGCCCCCTCACCCGCGAAGAGGTCTTGGGCGGCGCCCTGGGCCTGCTCGCGCTCTCCTACGAGATGCTGCTGTTCCGGGCGCTCTCCCTCGCCCATTGGCCGCTCCCGGTCACCTTCGCCGCAGGCCTGTGCGGCTTCCTCATCGCCTGGTCGCTGGGCGTGGCCGCCGCCCGCTGGGCCCGCGGCGCCGAGGCCCCCATCGCGCTCGTCACCGCCGCCCTCGTGGCCCTTCTGCCCACGTGGCTCGACTTCGACCGCACCTGGGAGCTGCTCGACCTGGGCCCCGCCGTGGCCCTCTACTCGCTGCCCTGCGTGGGCTTCGGGCTGCTCTACGGCCTGCTGGTCACGCGCGCGGCGGGCGACTGGGGCCGCGATGTGGGTCGCTACGCCGCCCTGAACACCCTGGGGTCGTGCGCCGGCGTGCTGCTGTTCACCCTGATCGGCTTCGAAGCGCCGCTCTGGCACGGCGCCATGGCCCTGGCGGGCGGGCTCGCCGCCGTGGCCGCGGTCGAGGGGCTGCGCGGGGCGCCCGGCCCGCTCGCCGCATCCGCGGCCAGCGCCGGGGGGGGCGTAATCTTGATTGTTGGACTCCTGACTCCATTTACAAGTGAAGACGGCACGACCACCTGGTGGGGTCGAGACGGCGTGGTCGAGGTCACCGACGGCGGAGACGTGCGCATTGACGGCCTCTGGCACACCCGCCTCACCGACGGGCGCGACCACGTCGGCCGACCCTACTCGTGGGTGATGGCCATGGCCGCGGTCACCGCGCGGCAGGGGCCCCTCGACCGCGCCCTGGTGATCGGCGCTGGGGTGGGCATCTCCAGCGTCACCCTGGGTGGGGTCGAGGGCCTGCAGGTCGACGGCTACGAGATCAACCAGACCCTGCGGCCCGTGCTCGAGGCCCTGCCACACCGCACCCTCGACGCCTTGAACCGCGACGACGTGCGGTGGATCTGGCAAGACGCGCGCACGGGGCTCGCCCTCGACGAGACCCGCTACGACGTGATCCTGTCGGCGCCGCTGCACCTGCGGCAGGCCGGCTCGTCGATGTTGCTGTCGCGCGAGTATCTGCGGCTGGCGAAGTCGCGGCTGCGGCCGGGCGGCGTGCTCGCGGTCTACGCCAATGAGGGCGAGCCAGCCCAAGCCCTGCTCGTGCAGCGCACCCTCGCCGAGTCGTTCGCCTATCGGCAGACCTGGTACGACGGGCTGGTGACGGTCTGCTCCGACCAGCCCTTCGGCGACACCGCCGCGCAGGTCGACGCCTTCCTGCAGCGCCCCGGCCAGCTCGCCACCGAGATGCGCCGCCTCGACGCCCAGCTCGCCGCCGAGGGCAACGGCGGCCTGATGTCGCTCTACGACGGCGACGGCGCCGCCGAGATGGTCGCCGACATCGCCATCACCGACGACTGGCCGCTGCTCGAATACCCGGCGCTGGCCGAGCGGCGGGTCACGGCGGTCCCGGTGAGCTCGTTGTTCGAGGCGAACTAGCGCCCAGATCAGGCGCAGGCGTCGCAGACGCCGCGCAGGTGCACCTCGACCGACTGCGCCCGCACCGCGGCGGGGGCGCCGACCAACCCGCCCAGCCGCAGCTCGACCTCGGGCAGGCACTGCACGTCGCCGCACTCGACGCACATGAAGTGCGGGTGGTGGGCGTCGTCGTGGCTCTCGACCGCGCACGGGTCGACCACGAGCTCGAAGCGCCAGACGTGGTCGCCCAGGTCGTAGCGCTGCAGCAGCCCGGCCTTCGCGAGGTCGGAGAGGTTCCGGTAGATCGTGGCGCGGTCCCAGTCGTCGCCCGTGGAGAGGGCGTCCATCACGTCGGAGTGACTGAGTGGCCGATCGGCGTCGGAGACGCAGCGCAGGACCGCCACGCGCGCGCGGGTCGCCCGCAGCCCGGCCGAGCGCAGCGCGGCGCGAAGGTCAGCGGGCCCATCAGCGTGGGCGGGGTGGGAGCAAGAGTCGGTCACGGGGTCCAATGTGGTCGGACGGAGGCAGGCGTGCAAGGCTGGGTTCGCGGCCGGGTGGCCGAAAAGATGCCCCTCATCACGACCCTGATAGACAAAAAGCGACACTTCCGAGGAGATCCGGCCGCGCCGGTCATGAGAGGCTGACCCCGGTCCGTTTCCCCGCGCAACATGCACCACTCCCCTGATAGCCGCCGAATCGTCATCGTCCACAGCGACCCCCTGGTGGGGCGCTCGGTGGCCGAGCGGTTTCAAGTGCAGGCCGTCGTCGCGCGGGGCACATCCGGGCGGGTCTACCGCGCCCAAGACGCCCACACCGGCGAGTCCGTCGCGCTGAAGGTGCTCGACGGCACCGGCGGCGAGTTCGACGTCGCGGCGGCCCGCCAGCGGTTCGGGCAAGAGGCCCGCACCCTGCGGGGCCTCCACCACCCCAACACGGTGCGCATCGTCGATGCGGGCACCTGGCAGGGGGTCGACTACCTGGCCATGGAATTCGTCGAGGGCCGAACCCTCAAGGCGGCCCTCGAAGACGGCCCGCTGCCCATCGGGCAGGCCCTCTCCATCGCGCGACAGATCTGCGGGTCGCTCCGCGAGGCCCACGACCAGGGCATCGTCCACCGAGACCTCAAGCCCGCCAACGTGCTGCTCACGCGCCGGGGCGACGACCCCTGCTTCGTGAAGGTGGTGGACTTCGGGCTGGTCAAAGACCTCGACGCCGGAGGCCTGCAGGCCACCATGGTCGGCCGCATCGTGGGCTCGCCCCTCTACATGGCCCCCGAGCAGATCCGCGGGCGCGGGGTCGACGCCCGCACCGACCTGTACGCCCTTGGCGGCATGATCTTCCACATGGTCGCTGGCCACCGCGCCTTCCCCCAAGAGACCACGACCAGCGTGCTCATGGCCCACCTGCTCACCCCGGTCCCGAGCCTGGTCGAGGCCGGCCCCGACCGCGCGGTGCCGCCCGCCCTCGACGCGCTCACGCGTCACCTGCTGGCGAAAGACCCCGACCAGCGCATCGGCCGCGCGAGAGACGTCGAGGACGCCCTCAACTTCATCGCCGGCGTGATGGCAGTCGGGCGCCCGTGGGCCGCCCGACTGCCCTCTCCGAGCGAGCCCCGCAGCGATCGCCACGCCCGCAGAGACGCAGGCCGCCCGGCGCCGCCGCACCGCACCCCTACCTGGGGCTGCTGGTGGGCGCGGCTGCCATCCTGCTGCTCGGCGTGGGCGCGGGCCTGATCCTCTCCACCCAGCCCCAGTGGGCGACCGTCGCGACCGCTCCACGCTGAGCCACCCGCGCCGGCTCAGTGGCGATCCGCCGCCGCCTCGCCAAAGCCCTCGTCCTTCAAGAGCTTCCGAGCGAGGCTCGGGAAGAGCAGGCTGGCCAAGATGCCGGCGGTGATCACCACCGCCTCGGTCTCGCCGTCGATGGCTCCAGCCCGGGCGCCCAGGTCCATGATCGCGATCACGAGGGTGAGCGGCGCGGCCAACAACAGGCTGGTGGCGAGCACGGGCTTCCAAGAGAGGCCGCGCAAGAACAACAGGCTGCCCGGCACCAGCTTCACGGCCACCATGATGGCCACGATCATGGCGATCATCCCGATGTTCTCGGTGATCAGATCTGCGGTGACCTCGAGGCGCAGGCCCACGTGGATGAAGAACACCGGCACGAAGAAGCCGTAGGCCATGCTCGCGAGCTTGTGCTCGAGGCTCTCGGCCTCGCGCACCACGAACGACAGCAGGGCGCCGGCGACGAAGGCCCCGAGGAAGGGCTCAACGTGGGCCATCATGGCCAGGCCGATGAACACGAACATCAGGCCGAAGCCCACCCGCACGCCGAACTCGGAGGGGTCGTCGTGGGCGACGATGCGCGTGAACGGCTTGGGAAACCACCACAGCAGGGTGCGGAGCAGCACCACCACCACCACGATGGCCACGCACAGCGCGCCCAGCCGACCGAGCCCGAGCAGGATCTCTTGTGGGCTCTCGGCGTGCTGGCTGATCTCGAGCAGGCTCAGGAAGACGATGGTGAGCAGCTCGCCCATGGCCGCGAAGGTGATCATCGTGCTGCCCAGCGGCGTGCCCGACAGCCCCGACTCGCGCACCACCGCGAGCAACAGCGGCACCGCGGTGGCGCCCAGCGCCAGCCCCACCCAGGTGCCCCAGCCCAGGTACTGCGCCGCCCCGATGGCCAGCCCGAAGGCCGCCACGCTCACGACCACCGGCATGATCCACGATCGGAGCCCCTTCCGTTCGATGCCGCGAAAGTCGATCTCGAGGCCGGCCAAGAACAGGAAGAACGCGAAGCCGAGCTCGGCCAAGAAGACGATGAACTGGTCGTTGGGGTCGCCGGCCACGTCGAAGCCGGACGGCCCGATGAGCACGCCGTAGAGGATCTCGGTGACGGCCACCGGGATCGCGATCTTGCGCGCCACCGCCGGCATGGCGATGGCACCAGTCGTCATCAGGACGAGGGCGAGCTCGGCTCCAGCCTGCACGGGGTCTCCAATGGGCGCGGCCTACTGGCCGGCGGGGTTCCAGGGCACGAACATCACACTGCACGGCGTGTCGTGGAGCAGGAAGAGCGACACGTCGGGGGTGAAGATGGTGTTGCGCTGCCGGTCGGAGTGCCCCACCACCAGCAGATCGAAGTCTTTGGCGTGGTGCCGCACCCGCTCGATGGGGTTGCCGTGGTCGATGCGCTTCTCCACCTCGAGCCCATGCAGGCGGGCGATGTGGGCCACCCGGTCGGGCAGCTCTTTGTAGTGAGCCACCTCGTCTTCACCTTCGGCGAAGCTAGGCGGCAGCACGGTGAGCACGGTGATCTCGGCGTCGCACTGCCGGGCCAGGTCGATGCTGGCCTGCGCCATGCGGTCGGGGTCCTGGTCGTTTCCGACGGCCAACAGGATCTTCTTGTAGGGGAGGCTGCCACGCGCCACCAGCACGGGCACCCGCGCCGCCAGCACGAAGCGCTTGCGGCTGCTCTTGGTCAGGCCCACCCGCGCGGTCCAGGAGATGCGGGTGGGATCGAGGACCACCAGCCCCACGCTGCGGTCGAGCAGGAACTCGGCGATCTCGTCGGCCGACTTCTCGTCGGGGTGGAGGTCGTCGGACGACAACCGGACCAGCTCGTCGGCCAGCGTGTGGTCTTGCAGCCAAGCGGCCTCGCGGCTCGACGGGTCTCCCCCGAGCACGCCGATCCGGTGGCCATACTGCGTGGGGAAGGTCGGCCGGCCGCCGCGGATGAAGGCCGCGACGCTGCCGAGCACGTCGGGCTGGCCGACCAGCAACACCCGGTCGCCGGGCATGAGCACGGTCTGGCCGTGGGGCACCAGCAGCTTGTGCTGTCGATACACCGCGGCCACCAGCCAGCGGTGGGGGTGGATCTCGCTCAGGGGGCGCCCGGCCGCCGCGCTGCCCTCCATCACGGTGACCTGGCGGAGCTCGCCCTGGCCGAGCCCCAGGGCCACGCCCCGGGTCTCCCCCACGTTCAAGCGGTTGAGCACCAAGGCGGCGGTGGCCCGGTGCCGCTGGATGACATCGACCCCCATGTCCTCGGCGCGGTCGGACTCGCTCGCCTTGAGCAGGATGAGCAGCTCCTCGACCTGGAACTGCTCGCGGGCCACCCGCGCCACCTCGACGTTCACGTCGTCGTCGCCCGTGGCCACGATGAGGGTGCACTGCGGACCCAGGCCCGCCCGCTCGAGCACCAGCCGGCTGGTCGCGTCGCCGAGCAGCCGCCGCACCTGCAGGCGCCCGACTTGCTCGGGGACCATCGCGAGGCGCTCGGGGTCGATGTCGATCGCCACGAGCGAGCGGTCGGGGTGCAGCTCGGCCACGAGGCGCCGCCCGACGCGACCCATCCCGACCACCACCACGTCCCTGGTTCCGAGCAAGGTGTCCTCCTGCGACGCGCGCGGGTTGTCGCACGGTCAGCCAGCGGGGTAACGCCGAAGGCGACCGCCGTCGGCGACCGCCGCGTAACCCGATGCTCCAGAGCGCCCGGATGCCCCTGCTGGTCCTACCTCTCCGCCTGCCGGTCGATGTGGCGGAGCTCCGGGCCGCCGACGTCGACCAGGACGGTCGCGACGAGCTGATCGCGGTCGCGCGGGTGCGCGCCGCTGGGCAGCCAGACGCCGTTCAGCTCACCGTGATTCACTTCGACGCCGGCGGCCGGGAGGAGGACCGGCAGACCCTCGATCTGGGACGCGAACCCTTGCTCTGGGACGCCGACCACGGCGGCCTGTACGCCATTGATGGGGCCGGGGTCCTGCGCCTGGCCCTCGACGGCTCCCGCCCGCGCCTGGCC
>JBDQIL010000202.1:0-6928 GCA_040264415.1 Myxococcota bacterium | reverse complement strand
GGTTGGATGCCCTTCCCGCCGGCGGGCGCCGCCCGCATCATCGTGCGCAGCCCCGGCGCCGGCGCCCTCGCCGCCGACGAGACGGGCGCCCCCTAGCAAGTGGGCCTCGCCGTCGAGGTCTACGACGGCCCCTACACCGACCCCGACGCCTTCGCGGCCTTGGTGCGAGAGGGGGTCGAGGGCGACCCGTCGGTCGAGCGGCTGCACCGCGTCGAGTCGTGGGACGTGCCCATCTGCGGCGGCTTCTCGGGGCGCCTGCACGTCTTCGAGTTCGACAAGGCCGGCACCGATCGCCGCAGCCAGTACCAGAAGCTCAGCGTGGTGGACTCGTGGGGGCGGGGCTGGATCGCCCTGTCGTGGGCGGTCGCCAGCCGCGAGAGCCGCCTCGTGGCCGGCGACAGCCCGCTCACCCTTCGGCTGCGCCCGTGGGTGTTGGCCTTCTGTCCGGCGCCTGGCGAGATCGACTTCGACGCCCTGCGGCGCGGCCTCGAGGGTGCCGAGACGGGGCCGGGCTGACCCCATCCTGCATTCGACGTGGTACCGTGGCGGCCGCACGCGACCGTGGAGCGCCGCCATGTCCGACCCCATCACCGTGAGCGCGCTCGTCCATGCCCTGCCCGAGGTGGTCTGGTCCCGGTGGACCACGCCGGCCGACATCTGCTCCTGGAACGCGGCATCTCCCGAGTGGCACACCCCGCGCGCCGAGAGTGAGCTGCGGGTGGGCGGCCGCTTCACCACCCGGATGGAGGCCCGCGACGGCTCGATGGGCTTCGACTTCAGCGGTACTTGGGAGGTGGTCGAGCCCCCCCACCGGCTGGTCTATGCCCTGGCCGATGGCCGACGCTGCACCATCACCTTCCGACCCGAGGCGGGCGGCACCCGGCTCACCGAGACCTTCGACCCCGAAGGACAGACCCCGGTCGACCTGCAACGCGCGGGCTGGCAGTCCATCCTCGACCGCTTCAAGGAGTATGTCGAGTCGGCGTAGAGCTGGGCTGCGGCCGCCGCCAAGCGGGCGTCTCTACGCAGAGACCACCACGCCTCGCCAGAAGGCCACCCGGCCTGCGATCTCGGCCGCAGCGGGCTTGGGGGACGGGTAGGTCCAAGCGGCCCCTTCGTTGGTCTGTCCATCGACCACGACGTCGAAGTACGACGCCACGCCCTTCCACGGGCAGGTGGTCTGGCGGGGGCTCTTCGTGAAGTGCGCCATGTCGAGCGAGGCCAGCGGGAAGTAGTGGTTGCCTTCGACCACCACCGTGTCGTCACTCTCTGCGATCACGGTGCCGTTGTACGTCGCCTTCATGGCTGCCTCGGGGGATGGGGGGGATGGGCGGGGCTATCCCCCCGCGGCCGGCGGTCGAGGGCTGGCCCGCTCAATCCCACGGATAGAAGCCCTGCTTGCTCTTCTGGCCCAGCCGGCCCTCCGCCACCATCCGACGCATCAGGTCGGGGGGCTCGAAGGCGGGGTTGCCGAGCTCCTTCGCCAGGTACTCGCCGATGTGCATGCGCACGTCGAGGCCCACGAGGTCGGTGAGCTTGAGGGGCCCGATGGGGTGGCGGTACCCGAGCACCATGGCCTTGTCGATGTCTTCGGCCGAGGCCACACCGTCTTGCACCATGCGGATGGCCTCCATGCCCAGGCAGACGCCGAGGCGGCTGGTGGCGAAGCCGGGCAGGTCGCGCACCTGGATGCACTCCTTGCCGATGGCCTGGCCATAGGCGAGCGCCGCGGCCTTGGTTTTATCCGATGTCCCGTCGTGGTGGACGATCTCGAGCAGCTTCATGATGAAGACAGGGTTGAAGAAGTGCAGGCCCACCACCCGGTCGGGCTCGGGGGCCGCCGACGCGATCTGGGCGATGGAGATCGACGAGGTGTTGGTGCCGAACAGGCAGCCCGGCGGCGTGTGCGCGCCCAGCTCGGCGAAGAGGCGCTGCTTGAGCGAGAGCTTCTCCGGCACCGCCTCGATGACCAGGTCGGCCCCCGTGGCGGCGCTCTGCAGAGACGTGGTGGTGGACAGCCGCGCCAGCGTGGCGTCGCGGTCGGCCTCGGTCACCTTGCCGCGGGCGATGCCCTTGGCCAGGTTCTTGGCGACCCGGGCGGCGCCTGCAGACACGGCGTCGTCGGTGAGGTCGTAGAGCACCACGTCGAAGCCGGCCTGGGCCGAGACCTGGGCGATGCCGTGGCCCATGGTGCCGGCGCCGATGACGGCGACGCGCTGGAAGGGGAGCGCAGACGAAGGAGCGGTCATTGGAGGTTCTCCACGATGGTGCTGACGCCCTGGCCCACGCCCACGCACAGGGTCGCGAGGCCGTAGCGGCCGCCGCGCTGGCGCAGGGCGTGCAGCAGGGTGGTGAGGACGCGGGTGCCGGAGCAGCCGAGCGGGTGGCCGAGCGCGATGGCGCCGCCGTGCACGTTCACTCGGTCGGGGTCGAGGCCGAGCTGGCGGATGACGCCGAGCGACTGGGCGGCGAAGGCCTCGTTGAGCTCGACCAGGTCGAGGTCGTCCACCGACAGACCGGCGAGCTTCAGGGCCTTTCGGGTGGCGGGCACGGGGCCGAAGCCCATCACCTCGGGGTCGACGCCCGCCGCCGCGCACGACACCAGCCGCGCCATGGGCGCGAGGCCGTGTTCGCGGGCGTAGTCGGCGGTGCAGACCAGCACCGCCGCCGAGCCGTCGTTGAGGGTGGACGAGTTGCCCGCGGTCACGCTGCCGCCGCTGCGGAAGGCGGCCCGTAGCGTGCCCAGCTTGTCGAGGGTGGAGCCGCGGCGGGGGCCCTCGTCGGTGTCGAAGGTCTTGGTCTCTTTGCGGGAGACCTTGACGTCGATGGGCACGATCTCGCCCTTGAAGTGGCCCGCGTCGATGGCGGCGAGGGCCTTCTCGTGGCTGGCCAGCGCGAAGGCGTCTTGGTCTTGGCGGCTGATGTCCATCCGTTCGACGATGTTCTCAGCGGTGCAGCCCATGGCCTCGAGGGCGAACAGCGCCTGCATGCGGGGGTTGGGGTAGCGCCAGCCCAGCGAGGTGTCCCACGCGGTGATGTTGCCGGCCTTGGGGTGCTGCGGGCCACGGGGCACCGAGAAGGGCGCCCGGCTCATGCTCTCCACGCCGCCGGCGAGGTAGGCCCGGCCGTCGCCGCAGCGGGCCGCGCGGAAGGCCTGGTTGACGGCCTCGAGGCCGCTCGCGCACAGGCGGTTGACCGTGACGCCCGGCACCGACTGGGGCAGCCCGGCCAGCAGCAGGGCCATGCGGGCCACGTTGCGGTTGTCTTCGCCGGCCTGGTTGGCGCAGCCGGCGAACACGTCGTCGAGGGTGGCCGGGTCGATGCCGGTGCGCTCGACCACGGCCGAGAAGACGTGGGCCAGCAGGTCGTCGGGGCGGACCGTGGAGAGCGAGCCTTGGAAGCGCCCGATGGGCGTTCGCAGGGCTTCGCAGAGGACGACGTCGGGCATGGGGCCTCCGGGGGACGGGAGGCCGGTCTAACCGGGTGGCCGGGGGCCGCGCCGGAGGGGCGTTCCCCGTGGAACCGCGAGCGGGGCCTACCGCGCCTCGGGCGTGATCGTGGCCTGGATCTGGCGCTCGAGGGCCGGCATGGGGTCGGTGTCTCGGCCCAGCGCCGCCGCGATCCAGGGCCCGAACAGGGCGAAGCCCAGCGCGGTGGCCAGGCCCTCCGCCAGCCGGTCGATGGCCTCGGGCTGCGCGGGGTCGAGGGCGCCCCGCAGCCGGGCCACCACCGGGAAGTCGCGCTGCGGCACCGCGCCGTCGGCCGGGCGCTCGATGAGGCTGCGGGCCAGGGCGCGCACGAAGCGCGGGTCGCCCAGGGCGGTCTGCGCCGCGGTGCGCAGGGCGTCAGCGGGGTCGGTCACGCCGTCGAGGGCAAGAGCCTGGCGGTGGGCCAGGTGCTCGAGGGTGGCCTGCAGCAGGCCGTCGCGCCCGCCGAAGCGGTGGTGCACCTGGCCGTGGTTGACGCCGGCCCGGCGGGCGATCTCGCGGGCCGAGTAGGGCTCGCCGGCGGCGTAGACGAGGGCCGCCGCCTCGAACAGCGCGCGGCGCACCGCGACGGGGCCATGGGGGCGCTCGGGGCGGGTCACGGGGCCTCCTCGGGGCTCGCTGCGGGCGCGCCGAAGGGCCACAGCGCCTCGCGGGCCCAGTGCACGTCGGCCTCGCCTTCGATGCCGAACTGCTCGGGCCGCCGCCCGGTGATGTGCGCGGTGCCGAAGAGGACGTCCCACAGAAACAAGAAGTTGCCGTAGTTGCCCTGGTAGAAGGTCACCCCGTCGGCGGCGTGCTTGCCGTGGTGGGCGGCGTGGGTGGCCGGGGTGGAGATCACCCGCGCGACGACCGCCATCACGGGTCGCAAGGCGGGGATCTGCAGCAGCGGGGCGTCCCACGGTGCGCCGGAGTGGGCGGCGATGATGACGGTCATCTTGGCGATGATGTAGACGGTGTAGACCGGCCCGAAGCCCAGGTGCAGCAACACGCCCGACAGCCAGAGCCCGGGCATGAGCGCGTAGTAGAACAGGTTGTTGCGGTAGACCAGCCGCACCGACATGTACGCGGCCGAGTGGTGGGCGCGGTGCAGGCGGTACAGGGCGGGCACGCGATGCGACAGCCGGTGCCAGGCGTACTGGGTGAGGTCGTCGGCCAGCAGCAGCAGGCCGAACATGGCCACCGGGTGCAGCCCGGCCCAGGCGCCCGCGCTGCCGGGCGCCACGGCCTCGGTGAGCGCGGCCGACGCGGTGAGGATGGCAGGCACCACCAGGGCCGGCAGCGTGAGCGTGCTCAACAGCTCGATGGCGACGTCGCCCGGGCGGCTGAGGCCCCGGTTCACGAAGCGCCCGAGCACCACCTCGACCACCGCAAAGGCGACGAAGATGAGGGTGATGACGAGCTTGTAGTCCATGGGTGCTCCCCTGGGCCGGCAGTTTAGTCAGCCGACTAAACCATGTCCAGCCGGACGAGCGCGCCGGCTGGGGCTACCGGTCCGGCCGGGTCATTGGCTCGGTGGGAGTCACCGACGCGGCGGCCCGCCGCGAGGCGGGGCCGACCCGCCGCCCGCATGAGGCGCGCTGCCCGAAGCTGGCCCAGGCGGTTCGGCCGGCGGCGCCCCCGACGGGGCCCGCGACGGGCTGCGTGTGCACGGCGACGCTGTCTCGCAGCACGGTCACGCGGTCGCGCTCTCGCGCGATGGCCCAGGTGTGCGCTCCGTCCCCGGGCACCGGGAGCGCCACGGCGGCCCCCCGGGGGCTGCGCAGCACGGCCGGCGTGGCGCCGAGCTCGAGGGTCCAGGTCTGGCCCCCCCCACTGCAGCGCGATCTCGGGCTGCCCGCAGGCGGTGTGCCAGGGCTCGATGTCGGCGGTGACGGACAGCGTGGGCGGCGGACTGTCGTGCAGCAAGTGGCCGAGACCGGCGGCGACCTCGACGCCGCCGGTCTCGAGGGCGCCGTCGATCCAGCGGGCGGGCGGGACGGTGGGCGAGGCGCCCATGAAGGGCAGGAATCCGGCGGTGAGTACGGTCTCGGGGTCGAGGTCGGGGGCGTGGGCGGCGCTGGGCCACGACACGGTCCAGTCCGGGCCCTCGGCGTCGATTCGCAGCCGGTAGAGGCCGGCCGGCGATGCGGGGGCGCGGTGGTCGTCTCGGCGGTCGCCGCGGACCGAGACGAGCAGGTTTACGGCGTCTCCCTGCACCTGCGTGTCGAGCACGGCGGACGGCGCGAACGGCGGGCCCACCGGCTGCAGGTCCCAGCCATGCGGACGCCGCCGCAGCAGCCGCAGCAGGGTGACGCGCTCGCTGTCCTCGGCACACTCCATCGGCGCTTGATGGGCGCAGCTCTGGAGGGCATCGGGCCGGCTGCAGGGGTGCTCGGGCCCCGCCGTGCAGAGCTTCGTCCCGGCGTCGATGGTGGTGAGCACGGGCACCACGGGGCCGTGCGCGTCGAAGGCCAGGCGGCCCAGACCGGGGACCGCGTGGTGCACCCGGCGGAAGGGGCAGGGGGCGGCCACGCAGTCGGTGAGCGCCGGGCTCCGGCTCGTCTCGAGCCGCTGGGTGTGGGCCTCCCCCGCATACCAGAGCTCGACCCCGGCGTCGCCCACGGCGACGAAGAGCGGCTGCTCGGCGGGGCCCTCATCGAAGACCTGCTGCGCGGCAGTGGGCATCGCGGGCGACGGCCAGCGCGCGCCGTCTCGCTGCACCGAGGTGGCGTCCTGCCAATAGACCACCCCGTCGTCGCTCCAGGCCCGCGCCCGGCCGACCGTGGCGCTCGCCCACCCCGCCGCCTGCGCCTGGTGCCGCTGCAGCCAGCCCCCTGCGCTGGTCCACACGGTCGCGACCCCGTCTGCTGCCACCGCCACCGCCTGCGGGGCGCCCGGGCCGAGCGCGGGTGGCAGCGGGGCGTCGGGCACCCACCGTCCGTGATCGAGCCGCCACCGCCGGCCCGCCCACGGGTGCCCCGGCGCGGCCACCATGCTGTGCAGGCCATCGGCGGCCGCGACCACCGCGTCGCCGGGCGAGGGCACAGCGCGCCACCGCCGGGCGTCGGGGTCGGCCAGCAGCGTGACGGCGCCGGCCCCCGCGTCCGTGGGCGTCACGACGATGGCGGGCGGCCCCTGCGGGAGCGGCAGCCACGCGGCGTCGATCGCCCCGGTCGTCCGGACCAGTCGCTCGGCCGACCGCGGCGCGGCCTCGGCGCGCGGCGCGACGGCCCAGGCGACCGCGCAGGCAGCGAAGGCAGAGAGCCGGCGTCGGATGGGGGGCATGGGAGCTCGGGGCCCGGGGGACTTCGAAACGCCGCCATCGACGGTCCGCTTACGCCTCCCCTAGCGAAACACGTACTCGACGGTGCCGTCGCCGCTGTTGGTGCCGCTGGTGGTGGACTGGTCCGCGGTCATGCCGCCGGTGTACGACGAGCCGCCGGCGCCCGGCACGTTGGCGG
>JBDQIL010000201.1:0-6946 GCA_040264415.1 Myxococcota bacterium | reverse complement strand
CGCTCGCGCCGCCCCCACCCACGAGCCCCGCGTGTCCAGGCGCCCCCAATCCAAGCTCCGCGCCCGCGTCCTGCTCCGCCTGGCGCAGGTGCCGCTGGGCTGGCGGGTCGGCCTCGCGCTCGGAATCTGGGCTGCGGGAGCGGCCGCGCTGGGCACGGTCCCCACCACGTCAGGCCCACCGCTGGGCCCGCTCCAGGCCGCGTTCTCGGCCATCAAGCTGTTCGCGCTCGACCCCCCGGGATTCCCGGCAGATCCAGCGAGCGTGGGGGGCGCCGCGCTGTGGGCGCTCATCTTGCTGGCTCCGCTGCTCACGGCGAGCGCGCTGGCCGACTTCGTGCGCGAGCACCTCCTGTCGTCTCGGGTGCTGGCCCAAGGCCTCCGCGGTCACGTGATCGTCTGCGGGATGGGCGCCCACGGGCGCATCGTCGTGGAGGTCTGTCACCGTCGTGGGGTGCCGGTCGTGGTCCTCGACCCGATGCCGGGATCCTCGGCCGACCGGCTCGCCCCGGGCGCGGCGGTCGTGCTGCACCTGCAAGGCGACATGACCGACGCCGTGGCGCTGCGGGCCGCGGGCGTGGACCGAGCCGCCCGCGTCTTCTTCGCGGCCGGCGATCCACTCATCAACATCGAGGGCGCCCGGCGCGTGCGCCAGATGATGGGGGAGGGGCCCCACGCGCCGCGGCTTCACGCGCTGGTGGACGACGCCGACCTGCTGGCCGGCGTCGTCGCGCCCATGGGGCTCCATCGGGATGATCTGGTCGATCAGTTCTTTCGCGCGGCCGAGCAGCTGGTGAGCGACCCTGCGGTTCAACGGGCGCTGGCAGACATGGCCGACCCAGACTGCCCCGTCCCTCGGAGAGTCGCCATCGTCGGCTTCGGGCGCTTCGGACAGGCCATCCTGCAGCGCCTGCTGAGCAGCCCGGGCCCGCTCGGCGCCTGCGAGCAGGCCTCGGTCACGATCGAGCTGGTCAACCGGGGCTACCGAGGGCGCGTGCCGGGTGCCCACAAGCTGCTGGCGCGCGCAGGCTGGCGCCTCGAGCTGGCCCAGCTCCAGGACGCCGAAGCCTGGATCGACAGCCTCCGCGACGCCGCCACCGACCAGCAGCCCGGCCTGGTCTTCCTCTGCATGGACAACGACGCGTTGAGCTTGCGCTGTGGCGCGCTCCTGCGAACCCAGCCCGCCCGTCGGGCGCTGGTGCTGCGGCTGGGCCGCCCCATGCCCGACGACCCCGATCTCGTCACGTGCAGCGTGCCCGAGCTGTTCGGAGGCCAGGTCGAGGGGCTGCTCGACGACGCCCCCGCGGCGAACCCGAGCCCGCTCCCCGACATCCCGGGGAGCGCGGCGAGCACACCACCACGGGATTCCCCCGGTTGACCACTCGCGGCTGGCGCGCGTGTCGCCCCCGTCGGCGCCACACACCGCCCTCGACCACCCGCGCGCGGGCCTGGGCGCCGCCCTCGGCTCAGCAGCCGACGCCGGCTCAGGCACTTCGGTAGTGGTCGGCCGAATGATCGCATCATAGAGGGATGCCGCCGGCAGACTCCTGCCGGAAATTCGTATTCAAATGAACCTGGAGACCCCCATGTCCTTCCGCAAGCTCGTCCTGCTCGCTCCCCTCGCTCTGATCACCGCCTGCGGCTCCAAGGGCGCCTGCGAAGACTTCGTCGAAGCCCTCAACGCCTGCACCAACGAAGCCCTCGGCGACCTGGGTGACTCCGGCACCGCCGTCAGCGCCGACGAGTGCGAGACCGACGACGCCGCCGAGACCTCCGCCGCCGAGTTCGACTGTGCCACCGCCGCCATCGAAGACGGCGACTGCAGCACCATCGAGGGCCTGACCGCCGTGATGGTGGAGGTCGAGGCCTGCGACGAGGGCTGAGCCCCCGCCGCCTCACGGCCGACGCGGTCGATCCATGATCGGGCGCAAGGCGGTGCCTCAGAGCCGCGTGGTTCCCCGATGGGGCATCATGCGGCTCTTCTGGTCGACGTGACCCCGGGGCGACCGATGACTGAGCGCCCGCCGCCCCCCCAGCACCGCTGGCGCCATCGCGCGCTGCGCTGGCTGCGAGAGCTCGCGGTCACCGCCGCGCTCGCGCTGGTGGTTCTGCAGGGGGTCGGGTGGATGCGGGCCCCCGACCTGCCCGACGTCGCGCCGGACTTCGCGCTGCCCGGGCTGCAAGGCGACCCCGTCACGCTCTCCTCCCTGCGCGGCCAGACCGTCGTGCTCAACTTCTGGGCCGCCTGGTGCGGCCCCTGCCGGCTCGAGATCCCCGGCTTCTCAGCCTTCGCTGCCGCCAACCCCGACATCCCGGTGCTGGGCATCGCCACCGACGGCACCCGCGCCCAGCTGAAGGCCGCCAAGGCCACGCTGGAGATCGACTACCCGGTGTTGCGGGCAGACCCAGAGACCACCGCAGCCTACGGCGTTCAGACGCTCCCCACGACGGTCATCGTGGGCCCCGACGGGTCGGTGCGGGCGGTCCACACCGGCATCCTCACGCGGCCCCAGCTCTGGTGGATGACGCGCGCGTGGTGAGCGGGGGGAGGGGAGCGGGGCGGCCGCGAACGACCGCAGCCCACGGCCCGAGGCGACGTTAGTCCGCGCACCTCGTGGAGGACGCCTGATGCCATCGCACCGAGAAATGCTCGCCCACGCCCAGCAGCACATGCCGCTCGGCGTCCTCGACAGCTACCGCTACTGGGGCCCCGACGCCTCGATCTTCGTGGACCGCCTCGACGGCGGCGGCTTCACCGCGTCGGACGGCACCAAGTACGTCGACTTCCGGCTGGGCTACGGGCCGATCATCCTGGGCTACCGCGACCGCCGGGTCGACGACGCCGTGGTGGCCGCCATCCGGGACATCGGAACGGTGTGCGGCTTCTCGACCCCCCTCGACGCGGTGGTGGTCGAGCGGGTCAAGGCGATGTGCCCCCACATCGGCAAGATGCGCTTCGCCAACTCCGGCACCGAGGCGGTCATGGGCGCGGTGCGCGTGGCCCGCGGCTTCACGAAGCGCGACCGCATCCTGGTGGTCGAGGGCGGCTTTCACGGGCTGTACGACGAGATGATGTGGCGCTCCGACGACGACGGCGTGGTGCCCTTCGGCGGGGGCCTGCCCGAGAGCACCCGGAAGCACGTAGACTTCATCGAGCTCAACGACCTCGAGGGGCTGCAGGCCGCCCTCACCCAGGGCCCGCCGGTGGCCGCGGTGGTGCTTGAGCCCATCATGGGCAACTGCGGCAGCATCTCGTCCACCCAAGCCTACATGGACGGGCTGCGGGCGGCCTGCACCGAGCACGGCGCGCTGCTCATCATCGACGAGGTCAAGACCGGCTTTCGGGTGGCCAAGGGCGGCGCCCAAGCGCGCTACGGCGTGCACGCCGACCTCACCACCTACGCCAAGGCCATGGGCAACGGCTACCCGGTGGCGGCCTTCGGCGGTCGCGCCGACGTCATGGATGTCATCGGCTTCGGTCCGGGCGAGGTCACCCACGGCGGCACCTACACCGCCAACCTCATCGCGCTGGCGGCCGCCAACGCCACGCTCACCATCTTGGACGAGACCGACGCCCTGCAGACCGTCGACCGGGTGGGCGGCCAGATCCGCGCGCTGCTGGGCCGAGTCTTCACCGCGGCCGGCGTCGAGCACCGCTTCGCCGGCCCTGACAGCATGTTCGGCGTGCACTTCGGCGACCAAGTGCCCCGCAGCTACCGCGACTGGAAGCGCACCGACGCCCCCCTCTACACCGCCTTCTGCCACGCGCTCATCGCGCGGGGCGTCATGCTCGAGCCCGACTCTCGCGAGCCATGGTTTCTGTGTGAGGCTCACCAGCACGTCGATCTGGGCTGGTTGGAGGAGACGGCCACCGCCGCGATGGCGACCGCCCTCGACGCCCACGTGGCTGAGTAGGTGCCGCGTGCGCCGGACACGCTGATCATCGGCGGCGGATCGGCCGGCTGCGCACTCGCAGCCCGGCTCTCGGAAGACCCCGACCACCACGTGCTCGTGCTCGAAGCTGGGCGTCCGGATTGGGCGTGGGACCTCTTCATCCACATGCCCGCCGGGCTCACCACGCCGCTCGGAAACCCGCTGTATGACTGGCGCTACCAGTCCGAGCCCGAACCCCACATGGGCGGGCGACGGGTCGCTCACGCCCGCGGGCGCGTGCTGGGCGGGTCGAGCAGCATCAACGGCATGATCTTCCTGCGGGGCAACGCGCTCGACTTCGAGCGCTGGGGCGCCCTGCCCGGCATGGAGGCGTGGGACTACGCGCACTGCTTGCCGTACTTCCGCAGGGCCGAGTCCACCCTCGAGCCCGACGACTACCGGGGCAGCGACGGCCCCCTGCAGCTCGAGCGGGGCCCGTGCACCAACCCGCTGTTCGGCGCCTTCTTCGAGGCCGTGCAGCAGGCGGGGCACCCGCTGAGCGACGACCTGAACGGCTTCCGGCAGGAGGGCTTCGCGCGCTTCGACCGCAACATCCAAGGGGGCCGACGGCTGTCGGCGGCCCGTGCGTATCTGCACCCGGTCCTCCACCGCAAGAACCTGCGCGTGCAGACGATGGCGCTCACCACCCGCATCCGTTTCGACGGCAACCGCGCGGTCGGGGTGGAGTACCGCCGATTCGGCATGCAGCGGCGCGTCTCTGCGGGTCGCGTGGTGTGCTGCGGAGGCGCCATCAACTCGCCCCAGCTGCTCATGCTGTCCGGGGTGGGCCCAGCCGACCACCTCGCCGAGCACGGCATCGACGTGGTGGCCGATCTGCCCGGCGTGGGCAGCAATCTGCAAGACCACCTCGAGGTCTACATCCAGCACGGATGCACCCAGCCCGTCTCGGTCGCGCCCGCGCTGAAGTGGTACAACCAGCCCGGCGTGGGCGTCGAGTGGCTGCTCAAGAAGACCGGCGCCGCGGCCACCAACCACTTCGAAGCCGGCGGCTTCCTTCGGAGCAACCGCGACGTGGCGTGGCCCAACGTACAGCTCCACTTCTTGCCGCTGGCCATCCGATACGACGGCTCGATGCCCAGCGCGGGCCACGGCTACCAGGTGCACGCCGGGCCCATGGTGTCGGACGCGCGCGGCACGGTGCGCCTGAGGTCGGCCGACCCCCGCGTGCACCCGGCGCTGCGCTTCAACTACCTGAGCACCGAGCAGGACCGTCGCGAGTGGGTGGAGGTGGTGCGCAGCGTGCGCCACATCCTCGCGCAGCCGGCCTTCGCCCACCTCGACGCTGGCGAGCTCTCGCCCGGGCCCGCGGTGCAGACCGACGCCGAGATCCTCGCGTGGGTGGCCCGGGACGCCGAGACCGCCCTGCACCCCTGCTGCACCGCGGCCCTCGGGATCGGCCCCGACGCGGTGGTGAACCCCGACACGATGGGCGTGCACGGGGTGGAGGGCCTGAGCGTGGTGGACGCGTCGGTGATGCCCGCGCTCACCAACGCCAACATCTACGCGCCCACGATGATGATCGCCGAGAAGGCCGCCGACCTGCTGCGGGGCGACACCCCGCTGCCCCCGTCGCCTGCCCCGTTCTACCGAGCCGCGCCAAGCGACCCCGACTGAGCCGCGACGGTTCGGCGGCTGGATGGGCCACCGGGACCGGATCGACGGCCGCGCACAACGGCGAAGGCGGGGGCTGGCCGGTGACGCCGCGCGGTGGCCTGGTGTGGGCGGCTTCCATCAGCGGGGACCACCACCAAGACGGCATCTTCGACCTCCTCCTGGGCAGCCGCATCGCCCCCCCACGCCGGGGTTCGGGCGGCACCTGGGGGGCGCGGTCGGGGCGGTCGCCCCTGCGGTCGGCCACCGCATACGCTACGGTCGCAGCCCGCCCCGGAGGTCCCATGGCCCGCCCCTGGAACAAGTGCTCGATGTGCAAGAAGCCCATTTTGGTGGGCGGCACCTACTGGGTCTGCTCGGTCAGCACCTGCAACCGGGTGCGCGACCCCAAGGTCTTCTGCTCCATGGCCTGCTGGGACGCCCACGTCCCCGTGATGAACCACCGATCCAGCGTCTGGGCGGTCGAGAAGACCGCCCCGTCGAGCCTGTCGGCGCCGGCGCCAGCGCCCACCGCCGACGACCGGCCGCGGCGCCGGGTGGCCCGGGGCGACACGCAGGCGCCCACCCAAGAGGTGCTGGTCGTCGCCTCACGCCTCAAGGACTTCATCAAGTCCGAGAGCGAGTTCAACACCTCGTCCGACGTGCTCGAGGTCCTCTCCGACCACCTGCGCTACCTGGCCCTCGAGGGCATCGAGAACGCCCGCCAAGACGGCCGCCGAACGGTCAAGGCGCGCGACATCCGGCGACCCGGCAGCTGACCGGGCTCACTCCCCCGCGGGCCCACGGGGCTCGTGAAAGGGGTGCCGGAGCGTGAAGGCCGGAGCCTCCATGCGGCTCACGGCGAAGCCCAGCGCGCGGTGCAAGAGCCAGCCCGGGTGCCGCACATAGACCGGGAAGCGGCGGGGCTGCGCGCCGATGGCGCTCTTGATCTCGAGGGCCGTGCGGCCCAGCTCGAGCCACGTCGCGCCCTCGTCGAGGGCCCGCTCCACGAAGTCGTAGAGGATGTTCTGGTAGAGCTTGAGCGGCCCGTTTCGGGCGTCGTCGAGCCCCACGAGCATTCCCTCGACCCGGCCCCCGTAGGCCAGGCTGACCGCGTAGGCCACCGGTCGGGCGCCCTCGCAGTACAGCACCACCCGCAGCGCGTCGCCCCACGCCTGCTTCAGGGCGGCCAGGGTGGCCGCCTCGACCGGGGCGAGCGCGACGTCGGCGCGGTCGAGCACCGGCGCCAGCAGCCCGTCGAGGGTGGTCGCGTGGTGACGGATGGCGGCGGCGTCGAGGGGCTCACGGGAGAGCGCCCGGCCGCGCTTTCGGGCGGACCGGGCCCGCTGCCGGTACTTCGAGCGCATGGCGGCCAGATAGGCGTCGAAGCCGCCCCAAGACGGGT
>JBDQIL010000200.1:0-6958 GCA_040264415.1 Myxococcota bacterium | reverse complement strand
GTCCCAGGCGCCGCCGGGGAAGCCCAGGCTGTCCAGCGCGGCGATGGCGGCCGCGTCACTGGGCCGGCTCGGTCGGCAGGTCACGGTGCCTCCATGGGGTCCACCCGCCGCAGGTCCACCCGAGCGCGCTCGGCCGCGATCCAGTCGCGGTACCGCGCGTCGGCTGCCGCTGGCGACTCGCCGGCGGTCTGGGCGGCGAGGCCCACGCTTCGAAACACATACGCCTCGACCACCAGCCGGCTGTAGAGCCTCCCCGCGAGCCGCTCGGTGGTCATGCCGTGGAGGGCGAGGAACGACTCCCATGACACGTCGTCCGGCCACGTGGCCCGCAGGGCCGCCAGTCGCTGCTGGACGTCGGTGGTCGAGGGCGCGTAGATGGCGATGTCGCCGGCGAGGTTGCGCACCACAGCGGCGTCGATGAGCATCTCCTCCGGGGCGGTCTGCTGCCGCCGCCGCAGCATGTCCACCGGGCTCGGGTCCCGCGCACCGAGGGTCGCCTCCAGCCGGACGTCCGACGCGGTGATGATGCGATCCCCCACCACTGCGACCACTCGGTCGACCACCTGGGCCTCGCTCGGCAGCGCGCTCGGCGGTGGCGCCTGCCCGGCCGCTGGCAGGGTGAGCGCGGCGAGCAGCAGCGGCAAGAGGCGGGGGACGGTGCGCACGTCGGGCTCCGGGACACCGCACCTTTACCAGCCCGAGCCGAGCCATTACAGGCCCGCGGATCCCCGGCGGTCACGGCCGCCGCGACGAAGCCTGTGCGCTGGGGCCCCGTCGCCGCTGCGCTGCCCGCAGGAGCCTCCTTGATCTCCGCCCAGGACATCTCCAAGCGCTTCGGCAGCCTGACGGCGGTCGACCACGTGTCCTTCGAAGTGGGGAAGGGCGAGCTCATCGGCTTCATCGGCCCGAACGGCGCCGGCAAGACCACCACGATGCGCATGCTCACCGGCTACCTGCCCACCACCGAGGGCAAGGCCGTGGTGGCGGGCCATGACGTCTTCGACGACCCCATGTCCGTGCGCCGAAAGGTCGGCTACCTGCCCGAGACGCCGCCGCTCTACCCTGAGCTCACCATCGGTGACTACCTGCACTTCATCGCCGAGATCCGCGAGGTGCCGGCCAAGGGCCGCTCGCGGCGCGTCGGCGAGGTCATGGAGCGGGTGGGCCTGTCGGGCTGGGAGGGGCGCATCCTGGGCTCGCTGTCCAAGGGCTACCGGCAGCGGGTGGGGCTCGCCCAGGCGGTCATCCACGACCCCGAGGTGCTCATCCTCGACGAGCCCACCTCGGGCCTCGACCCCGCGCAGGTGGTCGGAATTCGCGAGTATGTCCGCGACCTCGCCTCAGACCGCACGGTCATCCTGTCCACCCACATCCTCGCGCAGGTCGAGTTGCTGTGCCCCCGCGTCGTCATGATCGCTAAGGGGCGCATCGTCGCTGACGGGCCGCTCGACACCGTGCGAGAGCAGGCAGGCTACGGGCTGCGGTATCGGGTGGAGCTGGCCGCTGACGGGCTCGACGAGGGGGCTGTCGCTGCCCGCGTGGGCGGCCTCGGCGCGGTCGAGCAGGTGCGGGCGCTGTCCACCACCGACGGCTTCTCGCTGCTCGAGGTGCACGCCCCGGCCGATCCCCGCACCGCCATCGCGGGCCTCGCGACCGCCGAAGGCTGGCGCATCCGCGCCATGGAGCGCCACGTGCCGAGCCTCGAAGAGGCCTTCCTCGCCATCGTCGGCCGTGAAGCTTAGGGAGCGTCCTCACTCATGTCCATCGCCTGGGCCATCTTCCGCAAGGAGATGCGGGTCTACTTCGTGAGCCCGCTCGCCTACGTCTTCCTCGGGGTCTTTCTGTTCCTCGCGGGGCTGTTCTTCTACTTGGGCATCACCATGACGGGTGAGGCCAGCCTGCGCGTCATGTTGGGCAACCTCAGCGTCACGCTGCTCTTCCTGCTGCCGCTGCTCACCATGAAGCACTTCGCCGAGGAGCGCCGCGCGGGCACCTTCGAGCTGATGATGACCGCGCCGGTGCCGCTGTGGGCGCTGCTGCTGGGCAAATGGGCCGCCAGCGTGGCCCTCTGCGCCATCCTGCTGGCCTTCACCGGCCTCTTCCCCCTCGTGCTCGCCTTCTATGGCGACCCCGACTGGGGCGTCATCGCGACGAGCTACCTGGGCTTGATGCTGCTGTGCTTCGCCTTCGTGGCGGCCGGCTTGTTCTCGTCGAGCCTCACCCACGAGCCCGTGGCCGCGGGCCTGGGCGGCGTGCTCATCTTGCTGCCCTTCTGGATCGCCGGCAACGCCGCCGACATGGTCGAGGCCGAGTGGGCGCGAGACGCGATGCGCGACCTCAGCTTCCTCACGCACATCGAGCCGTTCACGCGTGGGGTCATCGACAGCGCCCACGTCGCCTGGTTCGCCCTCTTCACCTTCGCCTTCCTGTTCTTGACGTGGCGGAGCATCGAGTCGAGGAGGTGGCGATGAAGCAGTCCACCCGCCGCCTGCTGGCCTACGGATCGAACGCCTCGCTCGTGACCGTGATGGTCCTGGGGGTGGTGGTCTTGCTCTATGTGCTGGCCGACGCCTACCGCTGGCGCACCGACCTGTCCGAGGGCGCGAGCAACACGCTGCAGTCCGAGACCGTTCAGAAGCTGTCGCTCCTCGACCAAGACGCCCGCGAAGTCACCATCACGGCCTTCACCAACCAGCGGGGCAAAGACGACACCTACTTCAAGGACCGGGCCCTCAAGGACCTGCTGAAGGAGCTGGGCGAGCAGTCGAGCATGGTGACCTGGCGACAGGTCGACTTCGACCGCGAGCGCCTGACCGCCGAGAAGCTGGGCGTGGGCGACTATGGGCGCGTCGTCATCCAGCGCGGTGACGAGCGGGTCGACATCAAGGACCGGGAGATGTTTCGGCGGGTGGGGAAGGGCGCCGACCGCCGCCTCGACTTCGTGGGCGAGGCGGCCATCAGCCGCGGCTTCTCGCAGCTCATGAACCCGAGCCGCCGCACGGTCTACGTGCTCACCGGCCACGGCGAGCTCGACCCCGAAGACCGCACGCCCGGCGGCATGTCCGACCTGGTCGCTGCCCTCGATCTCGAGCGCTATGACGTCGAGAAGCTCGACCTCATCCGATCCACCCGCGAGGGCGAGCTGCCCGATGTGCCCGACGACGCCGCGGTGGTGTTCGTGGCCCGGCCCCGCGAGGCCCTCACCGCCCAAGAGCAGGACATGATCCTGGCCTGGATCGGTCGGGGTGGTTCGGTGCTGTTCGCGCTCGATGTGGGCGTGCCGGTGCCGTCGATGCTGGGCCGCATGGGGCTCGGCGTCCCCGAGGGGGTCGCGCTGCAGCCCGAGATGCAGGTGCCCTACCGGGACCGGCCCATCCCGGTCTACCGCACCCACCCCATCACGACCGAGCTGCAAGACGAGGCGCTCAAGATGTCGCTGGCGCTGCCGGCCCCGGTCGGCGTGGCCGATCCGCTGCCGGCCGGCACCCGCCTCAGCCCGGTGCTCACCACCACCCGCGGTGGATGGATCGAGCTCGGCGGTGAGATCGTGGGCGGCGCAGCCGTCTATGAGCCTGGCATCGACGTCGAGGGGCCCGTCAACCTCGCCGTCGCCGCGGAGCTGGCCCCCGGCCAGGGCTTGGTGCGCCAGAGCAAGGGGGCCGCGCGCGTCTTCCTCATCGGCGACGGCGACGCCTTCACGAACGCGCTGCTGGCCGAGGCGCCCGGCAACCGCCTCTTCGCGGTCAACGTCGTGCACTGGCTGGCCGGCGAAGACCGCCGACTCGGCGTCACGGTGGGCACGGTGGGCAAGGCCACCGGGTCGCGCCGGCTGGCGCTCACGCAACAGGAGCTGGGCATGCTGCGCATCCTCACGGTCGGACTGCTGCCGCTGCTGGTGCTGATCATGGGCGTCGGCACCTGGGCCTCTCGGAGGGGCCGATGAGGGCCTTCCGCGGAACCCTGCTGGCGGCTGCGGCCCTCGTGATCCTGGCGGTCGTGGTGCTCGTGATGCGCCCCGAGCTGCTCGAGGGCGAGCCCGAGGGGCCGCCCCGGCTGTTCGAATTCGAGAAGCACGAGCTGGTGCGGGTCGAGGTCGCCCGCCCCGATGGCCGCACGCTGGCTCTCGCCGAGCAGGACGGTCGCTGGACCATCGAGGGGACCGACTTCACGGCGGGCCGGTCGATGGTCAACCGGGTCAAGCACCAGCTGCACGACCTCACCGCGCGCGCCACGGTGGTCGAAGACCCCGAGCAGCCCGAGCTCTACGGCCTGGGTGACAACGCGGTCCGGGTGAAGCTCGAGATGCGCGACGGAGACAGCCTCGAGTTCCTCGCGGGTGACCCGAACCCGTCATCGGTCAGCTACTACATCCAGCCCCTCCCGGGCGGCGTGGTCTACACCGTCAAGAAGTCTGCGGTCGACTACTACAGCCTCACCCTCGACGAGTTCCGGGAGCGGCGCTTCGCGACCTTCGACAGCAAAGACGCCACCCGGATCCAGGCCACGCTGCGCCTCGACGGTGGGCCGGCCTCCCTCGACATCGAGCGGGTGGGCGACCGCGAGTGGGAGATGCGCGCGCCCATCGAGATGGCCGCAAACGACGACAAGGTGCGGCGCCTGTTGGGTCGCGTGAGCGCCCTGAAGGCCAGCGACTTCGAGGAGCTGCCTGAGGGGCCCGCTCGGGCCGAGCGCGTCACCGACGCCGGCCTCGACGCCCCCCGCGCCGACATCACCATCCGGTTCGGCAGCCGCGACCCGCTGCGCGTGCAGGTGGGCGCCGACGCACCCTCCGACAACCGACTCGAAGAGCTCGCCTACATGCTGCTCGACGGCGACGACACGCTGTACGTGGCCCGCCGCGGGCTGCTCGAGGAGTTCGCGCAAGACCCCGCGGAGCTGCGAAACCGGCGGGTGGTCCGCATGAAGGCCGCCGACGTCGTGAGCGTCGATGCGTGGCTGCGCGCCGACGGCGACGACGACCTTGAGGGCAACCACGGCGTGCGCTTCGCCGCCGAACAGTGGCTGTGGAAAGACGGCGTGCCCGTGCCGGGCTCCACCCCGGAGCGCGTGGCCCGCACCCTCGCCGACCTCGAAGTGGACCGTTTCGTCGAAGACGGCGCGGCCGACCTCTCTGGATATGGACTCGCAGAGCCCGTCGCGCGTGTCGTGCTCACCGACGCCGAGGGGGCCGAGCGGGTGGTGCTCATCGGGATCGAGGGCGAGGCGCTCATCGACGCCGAGGGCCACCCCCGGCCCCGCCGCTTCGCCGCCATCGAGGGCGACCCAGCGGTCTACCTCGTGGACGACCGCTCGCTGAACGTGGTGCGCGACCTCATCCGAGAGGGCAATCGGAAGGCCAAGAAGGACGCCGAGAAGGCGGCCCGGAGGGAGCGCATCGACGGCGCGCCCGAGCCCGAGGATGATCGCGAGGCCTACCCATGAGGCGGGCCCTCGTCCTGGGTCTGCTCGCCGCCTGCGCAGACGACCCCACCTCGGGACCGGGCGTCGATCAGCGCTTCGTGCTCGTCTACCAGAACAACGTGGGCGGCGACATCGAGCCCTGCGGCTGACCGAAGAATCCCCAGGGCGGTCTGCCCCGGAGAGCCACCGCTGTCGCCGATGCCGCCCAGGCGGGCGCGCCGGTCTTCGTCGTCGACGGGGGCGACTTCGCGTGGACCGCGCCCCGGCTGCCTGCGGCCCGGACGTCGCAGCAACGCCGCAAGGCACTGCTCATGCTCGACGCCTACGCGCTGGCTGGGATTGACGCCATGGTGCCCGGAGACGGCGACCTCGCTCTGGGTGTGGGCTGGTTGACCGGGCAGGCCGAGCGCACGGGCGCGCCCCTCCTGGCCGCGAACCTGACCTGCGAGGGCGCAGGGGTCTTCCCGCCGGCGCGCCGCGTCGAGCGGGACGGCGTGGCGGTGGGCTTCGTGGGCGTGCTCGGGAGCGAGCTCACCCTGCCGGATGGCTGTGTGGTGACCGACGGCGTCGCGGCCGCTCGGCAGGCGGTGGCCGATCTCGGTCCCGTGGACCTCGTGGTCGCGCTCACCCATCAAGGTCCGGCCGAAGACCGCGCGCTGACCGAGCAGATCGACGCCATCGACCTGGTGGTGACCGGCTTCAGCGGATCGCTCTGGCCGGAGCCCCGCCCGCTTCCGGGCGGCGCGCTGCACCTCTCCAGCGGCTCTCGCGGCAAGCAGCTCGGCGTGGCGTCGGTCACGCTCACGCCAGGCGGCGCAGGCTTCGCGACCGACGGGGCCGCCGAGCAGCTCACCAGCACGCTGGAGCGAACCCGTCGCCGCATGGCCAGCGCCGAGTCTCAGCGCGAGCGCGCCTCCGATGACGCCACGCGCGCGCGGGCGGAGGCCCGCATGGAGCACTACCAAGTCGAAATCGCCGGTCTCGAGGCCGAGCTCGCGGCGGCCAAGGCGGGGCGCGACCAGCCTCGCCATGGCCTCTCGAACGAGCTGGTGGGTCTGGGCGCAGGCATCGCCGACCACCCCGAGACCGCCGCCCTCCTCGACGCTGCAAAGGCCGAGATCGAGGGCGCGGCGGTGGTGGCGAGTCCCCAACCCACCGCGCTCACCGACGGCCCCTATGTGGGCTCTCAGGTCTGCGCTGGCTGCCACGTGGGCCCCGCGAAGGACTGGGCCTCCACGCCCCACGCCCGCGCCTGGGCCACGCTCGTGCAGGAGAAGCGCAGCCAGGATCTCGACTGCTATGGCTGCCACGCCACCGGCGCCTTTCACCCCGAGGGCCCGAAGGCGCCCGCCGAAGTGGCGCTCCCGCTTCAGCATGTCGGGTGCGAGAGCTGCCACGGCCCCGGGCGGAGCCACGCGGAGAGTGCGGGCCAGCGGGGCGAGATGGTGGCATCGCCCGGCGAGGCGTCTTGCGTGCAGTGTCACGACGGGCAGCAGGACGGTGGGCGCTTCGACCTCGCGCGGTACTTGCCCAAGGT
>JBDQIL010000199.1:0-6960 GCA_040264415.1 Myxococcota bacterium | reverse complement strand
TCGCGGGGGAGGGGGGCGCCGATGGTCTCGAGCCCCTCGGCGAGCACGCCCAGATCGCCGAGCCATGCGTCGAGGGTGTCGGCGTCCCAGCTGTGGGCTGACGCGCCCATCCGGGTGAGCACCACCGCGTCGGGCTCGACCCGAAGCAGCGTGGTGTCGCCGGCCGGGGCGTCGAGGAGGCGGCGCGCGGCCGCGGCGACGTCGGGCCACGCCAGCCACGCCCGGGTGCCGGGGGCGTCGCTCGCCAGTCCCACCAGGTCGGGGGTGTCCGGGAGGCGGAGCAGGTTGAGTCCGAGGCTCAGGTCGGCCACCAGCGCGCCGTGGGCGCGCGTGGTCACGTGCACGCGTCGGCCGGCGTCGGCCGACAGGTAGAGGCGCAACTGGCCGGGGTTCTGGTAGGGGGATGTGCGGCCCATGCTGCACACCAGTTGGGCGGTTCGGGCGCCCGTCTTGCCGGTGAGCCGGACGAAGAAGACCCCCGCGTCGCCGACGGTCCATCCACGCGGGGCGGCGATGTCGTCTTCGAAGAAGGCCTGGTCACGGGTGCGTGCCCACAGGGCGGGCAGCATGATGAGCGCGATGACCAGGCTCTCGACCGCCGCCATGCCCAGCAGCACCAGGTGGCCTCGCACCGGCTCGACGGCCGCCGGGAGCGGCATCCAGGAGCCGGGCAGCGCGCCACAGCCCAGACCGAGCAGCGCGAGCAGGGTGGCCAGCAGGCCGAGCGCGGTGCCGGTGGCGCCGCGCTGGCTGGGCTGCGGCGTCACGGGCGGGCGGCCTCGATGAAGGCCTGCAGGCGGTCGCCCACGGCGCGGGGCGACTCGAGGTGGAGCATGTGGCCGCCGGGGAGGGTCTCGACCCGGGCGTCGCGCAAGCGGCTCGCCCGCGCGCTCCGCAGCGCCGGCGGATAGAAGCCGTCCGCCGCCCAGAGCACGAGCGTGGGCGCCTCGATCGCGTCGAGGAAGGGCTCGAAGAGGGGCTCGTAGAGGGTGTGGGGCGACCGGACGCGGTGACGCGGATCCCAGCTCCAGGTCTCGCCTCCGCCGGGGTGTGGGCGGGTGCCTTCGGCGCCGAGCCGCTGTGCCTGGGGCTCGGTCAGGGCGGGGTTGCGGCGCTGTAGGCGGCCGGCGGCGGCGCCGAGGGACATGGGCCGGTGGGTCGGCGGGTCGCGCTGCCCGCTCAGGAAGGCCTGGAGGCGGGGCACCATCCCGTCGCCCGGCGGATGCAGCGGACCCAGACCGTCGATCACCGCCAGCCTGCGGACGCGCTCGGGCCGGGCCGCGGCGTAGAGCGTGGCCACGGTCCCCCCCATCGAGTGACCCACCAGATCGACGCGCGCCGCGTCGCCGACGCAGAGGTGCTCCACCAGCGCGTCGAGATCGGCGACGAGATCGGGGAAGTGGTACCAGGCGTGCGACGCCACCCAGTCCGACTGGCCGAAGCCGCGCTGATCGGGGGCGACCCAGCGGCCCGGACGGCCGCGGGCGACCCCCTCGAAGGTGAGCCCCTGATCGAGGAAGCCGTGCAGGCAGACCACCGGCGGGCCGGACCCGGGGCCGGTGAGCTCCCAGATGCGGAGGCCGAGGCCTCGGACGTCGAGCCGCCACCGCTCCACGGCAACTCCCAGGGGAGGGGACCCCCGCGCCGTAGCCTGTGCGCCCTGGTCTCGCCCATCAGGCGGAGCGTCGCCTCGACACCACGCGGTCGGAGACCATGGGGCACAGCGGCGTGGGGTTGTCCCAGTCGGACAGCAGGAGGTGGGCGGTGGCGGCGAGGGTGGGCTGCATGCAGGCGGTCTGCGCCCGTCGCTTGGCCCGCAGGTGCGCGCCGCCCGCCCGCAGCGTCTCGACGCACAGGGCGAAGGCCACCGGATCGAGGTCGGGCTGGAGGAGCAGCTCGTCTGCCCGTCGCGTGGCACCCGCGACCTCTCCGACTCGGGCGAGCAGCCGGGCCTCGTAGGCCCGCCACAGGCGGGCGCGGGGCTCGGTGCGGATCAGGAGCTCGACGGCGACCAGGCCCATGGTGGCCGCGCTCGCGTCGCGCACACCGAGCGCGACCAGGGCGCCCGCTGCGTCTCGGCGGGCGTCGCGGTCGATCTGGCAGGCCCGGTGCCATGCGCCCCGCGCCGCGTCGCCTGCCGGGCGTCCCTCGCGCTCGAGGCCCAGGGCCTGGTCGAGGGCGCGCTCGGCGCCGACGAGCGGGTGGTCGGCCCGCACCAGGCCGTAGTCTGCATCGGTGGCCAGCACGCGAGACACCGCGCCGATGCGTTGGAGGGCCGCGAGTCCGGAGCCGATGGGGCCGGGGCTCCCCCACGACCCGCTGCAGACCCGCCGAAGGTGTCGCTCGGGGCTGAGCCAGCCCAGCCCGACGGCGGGCAGCAGGGCGGGGTCGTCGGGGCCGCCGGACGGCGCGTTCGAGGCGAGGTGGCGCAGCCACCGGCGGGCCTCGGCGTGGTGGGGCAGCTCTACGAGGGCGCGGTCGATGGCCTGCCGGGACCCGCGGGGGTCGGCGGCGCTCCACGCCCGCGCCGCCAGATCGCAGGCCGCGTCTGCGCGGACCCCCGGGTCTGGGTGGTCGAGCAGCGCCCGAGCGTGGGCCGCGCCATCGGGGCGCGCCACGCAGGCGAGCTGGCGGGCCGAGACGTGTCCACCGTCGAGGGCGACGTCGAGGGCGGCGTGGGCCGCCACGGCCCGACCGAGGGCGAAGAGCGCGCGGGCGAAGGCCGACTGCAGCGGCCCCCGCTGGTCAGGTGGGGTGTGGGCGATCAGTCGATCGCGCCGGGCGAACACCCGGTCTGGCTGGTGGGCCAGGGCGGGCGCGAGCAGGGCGACCCAGGGGTCGGGTGAGAGAGAGACGGCTGTGGGCATGATGCACCTCCGATGGGAGGTGCTGCAGGCATCGTGCCGACGTGATCTCAGGCGCTTGGGTCGGGGTGTCCGACGAACGGCCGACAGCTGTCGGGCCGGCTCGTCACCCCCGGGCGGCGCCCACGCGCGGGCCGGTCAGTCGCGCAGGTACGGGAAGCCCTTGGGCTTGACCACGAAGACCGAGCAGGTGGACTTGCCCACGAGTTGCTGGCTCATGGAGCCGAGCAGCATGCCCTTGACGCCCTTGGGGCCGTGGGTGCCGGTCACGACGACGTCGATCTCTTCGTCTTCGACCATCTGAACCGCGACCTCCATCCAGTCGCCGCCGCTGACCTGAAGGTGGACGGGGACCCGGGAGAGGGCCTTGCCCGCCTGCTCGGCCCGCGTGTACTCGAGGTCGAGGGCGTCACGGAGTTGCTGCTCTTCGGCCTCGATGCCCTCAGAGAGGGCGTTGCCGTGCGGGTCGGACTGGATGCGGCGCTGCAGCTCGCGGTCGAGGTCGGCCTGGACCCGCAGGAGCCAGAGCTCTGCCCCTTGCTGGTCGGCCAGCTGGATGGCGAAGGAGATCGCGGCGCGCTAGATCTCGGAGTAGTCGACGGGGACGAGGATGCGCTGGATGGCGTACATGCGGGCTCCAGTTCGGGGCGGGTTTGCACCCGCTGCGTATTGAACCGCGGTCGGGTTCGCCCCCGAACCATGGCGAACCCTGCCCGCGATCAGTCGCCGGGGAGCGCTGGCAGGGTGAAACGCCCATGGTCGAGGAAGCAGCGAACCCGTCGCAGCACCTCGGGGCGAGCCATGACCAGGGTGTGACCGGCCGCCACCACCTCGAAGTCGGTCGCGCCGGGCAGATGGGCCTCTGCGACCCGCACCTTGCCGTCGTTGTCTCCCTCGAGCAGGCTGGAGTACCCGCCCGTGTCTCCGGTGCCCCCCGTGAGCACCCCGATCTCCACCGGGTGTTCGGTGGGCGCGGGGAGCGCGTCGGGGCGGCCGGGGAGCAGCGGGGCCAGAGGATCCCACCCCAGTCGATGCACAGGGAGCGCCTGCCGGGCCAGGGCCGCGGCTTGTGCGCCTTGGTTGGGCGGCGCCAGCATGACCGCTCGGCGAACCGGAGGGCCGTGCCGCAGCGCAGCGCGCCGCACGAGCCCACCCATGCTGTGGGTGACCACATCGACGCGGGCGTCGCCCCAGGCCGCCGACACCTCGGCGAGCACCCGCGCGGCGGCCGCGCCGAGGGCGTCGATCGACCGGAGCTCGTAGCGGAACGTGGGGCAGGCGACCTGGGCGTAGCCGTGGCGCTGCAGATCCCAGCGCACCGGCAGCATCGACACGCCGGTTCGCAGAAAGCCGTGGAAGCAGACCGCGACCCGGGCGGGGGGCTCGTCTGCCTCTTTCAGGACACGACCCAGCGCCGCTCGGCCTTGGTGGCCTTCAGCTCGAAGACCGACAGGGACCCGTCGAGGTCGGAGATGGCGGCGAGCGGCTTGTCTCCGCCCGTGATGAGCTTGATCTCGGAGACGTCATGGGACGCCTCGGTGGTGATCGGGTACGGCTCGCCGTCGGGGAGGCGCAAGGCCCACGCGGTGGCGGCGCCGCCGGGCTCGGCCGGCTCCTTGGTGAAGATGGCCCACGACACGTCGCCGAAGGTGGCCGCATCGACGAAGCCGATGGGCTGCTTCTTGAGGATGTGGCGCTCGTCGTCGTCGGTGCGGGTGCCCACCTGCGCCACCTTCAGGCCGAGCTTGCCGTTCGGACACCACGCCAGCGCCATGCCTTCGGCGGTGGGGGCGGCGCCGTAGCGGCGACCGGGGAAGTCGGCGGGGGCGGAGATGGGGCGCCCGACCGCGCTCGGGGTCACCAGGACGAGCGTGCCCCCCTTGCTGAGGACCACGGGGTGGTGGTCGCTCACGAAGCCGCGCACCGTGCGCATGGCCTGGCCGTGCAGGGTGGTGAGGCCGTCGTCGTCGAGGGTGTGGGCCACGACGCCGGGGCCCTCCCGGGCGATGCCGTAGAGCACGAGGCGATCGCCCTCGTAGCGGAACACCGGGCGGGCGGCCGGCGTGTAGCCGAGGTCGACCCGGCGGGGCGTGCCGAGCTCTCCCTTGATGTTGACCGGCACGATGAGCGCGGCCGTTCCGCCGGGCCGCTCGAGCAGCACCAGCGTGGTGAACCCGTCGGGCGTGCCGGCGATCGAGCGCGCGACGGCGAGCTCGGCGGGCAGCGGGAGGGCCGCGGCGTCTTCGGGCGCGTCTTTGTCGAGCTTGCCCACCATCACCCGCAGCCAGGAGCGGGCCGGCGGGGGCTCCGGGTTCTCCCACAGCAAGGCCACCCGCTTGCCGGAGGCGGCCAGGGAGGCCTCCTCGATGAGCTTGATGGAGAGCGAGGGGGCCGTGCCCACCGCGAGGCTCATGTGCGACGGCGGGAGCTGCGCGTCGGTGAGCGTGGCCTCGGAGAGATCGACCCCCTCGAGGTCGACGTCGGAGAGGTCAGCCCGGCTCAGGTCGGCGCCCGCCAGCTGCGCGTCGGCGAGGGTCGCGCCGGAGAGGTCGGCCTCGACCAGGGTGGCCCCCCGCAGATCGGCGCCGGTGAGGTCGGCGCCGCCGAGGCGCGCCCGCGTGAGGTCGGCCTGCGTCAAGTTGGCCCGCATGAGCTTGGCCTGGTTGAAGCGGGCCTCCACCAGGATGGCCTGGGTGAAGTCGCACCCTTCGGCGTCGACCTCGGCGAGGCGGCCCTCGGACAGCTCCACCTGGATGAGCTTGCTGTCGCGGAGCTCGGTGCGCTTCATGCGGGCCGAGGTGAGCACGGCGCGGGTGAGGTCGACCCGGTGCAGCGTGGCGTCGGAGAGGTCGGCGGCGGAGAGGTCGGCGTCGGTGAGGTCGACGTCCTCCATCCAGGCCTCGCGCCACCGGCTCTGCAGGGCCATCACGCCGCTGAGGGTGCACTCGCCGACGTCGGCCCCCGACAGGTTCGCGCGGGCGAGGATCGCGTCGGTGAAGTCGGCGCCGGTGAGGTCGGACTTCTCGAGATTGGCGGACGAGAGGTCGATGCCGTGGGCCTTGACGCCCGCGAGATCGGCCGCGAACAGGTCCAGCGTGCCCCGACGGGGGCGCTGGTCGTTGAAGGCGTCGACGTCGCCCTTCGAGAGCAGGGCCAGCAGATCATCCATGAGGTCTCCTCGCCGCATGCGGCGGTCGTGCGTCCGGCTATCGCGCCGGCCCTGAAGCCGCAGCGCGCGGAGTGACCGGGTATGCCCATCGGTATGTGGACCGCCCTGCTCGTCGGGCTCGCGGGGGCGGCCGCCCCTGCGGGGTCGCCCCCCGTCCCGTCGCTGCCAGCGCTGCCGGCGCCCGCGGCGCTGCCCGCTCGCGTGTGGACCCTCGACAACGGCGTGACCCTCGCCGTGCACCGCGATCCACGCGCCCCGCTGGTGGCCACCTGGGTGCAGGTCTCCGCCGGCGCGGGGGACGAGCGGCCGCTCGGGTCGGGGCTGGCCCACCTGGTGGAGCACCTCATGTACACGGGGTCTCCGGGGGCGCCCGACGGCGGCTACGATCGACTGCTCGCCGAGGTGGGCGCCGAGAACAACGCGTGGACCGACCACGACAGCACCGCGTACTTCAGCCTGGCTCCTGCGGGCGCGGTCGAGCGGGTGCTGGCGCTCGAAGCCGACCGGCTCGAGGGGCTGGCGGTGGCGCTCGACGACGACGCCCTGGGCACCCAGCTGTCGGTGGTCTCGGCCGAGGCGGCGCTGGCCCGAGGGGCCCCCCACGGCCAGGACCTCGCGGCGGCGCTGCGGGCGGTCTTCGGGCCCGCGCATCCCTATGGGGTGCCGGTGCTCGGAGACGACGAGCGGCGGGCCACCCTCGAGCGCAGCGACGTGGTCGCCTGGCTCGATCGGGCTCACGTCGGCGCGCGGGTGACCGTGGTGATGGCCGGCGACGTCGACGTCGAGGCGGTCGCGGCGGTGGCGCGCCGCCGACTGACCGTCCGGCCCGCGGGCGCGCCCAGGCCGAACGCGCCGCCCGCGCCGCTCCCCCCTCCGGGCACCTGGCGCTTCGAAGCGCCCGCCGACCGCCCGACCGTGCTCCTGGCG
>JBDQIL010000198.1:0-6961 GCA_040264415.1 Myxococcota bacterium | reverse complement strand
GTGCGCCCGGCGCCGGGGAGCACCGCCGTGGTGGCCGCTCCGGCCGCAGGCCTGGTGGTGTGGTCGGACGCGCTGCCCGTGGTGGGTCGGGTCGTGCGCCGGGGCGAGCGCCTCGCGACCCTCGTGCCTGCCGGCGCCGCCGCGCACTGGGCGACCCTGCACAGCGACCTCGCCACCGCCCGGATCGACCGGGACCAGGCCGACGCGGCCGTTCGTCGGCTGGAGCGTCTGGACGGTGGCGTCCTGGTCTCCGAGCGGCGGTACGACGAGGCCCGCGCCGACCTCGCGCGCGCGGCCGAGCGCGTCCTGGCGGCTGAGCGCCGCCTCGGCGCGCTCACTTCGGGCAGCGCTGGCGCAGTGTCGATCCGAGCCCCAGCGGACGGCGTGGTCGTGGCGGTGGGGCCTGCTCACGGCGAGGCGGTCTCGGCCGGCGCGCCGCTGGTGAGCGTGAGCGCGGATGGCGCCGTGCTCATCGAGGCCCGCGTGCACACGCGTACCGCGGGGCCGCTCTCCCCCGTGGCCAGCCTCTCCGTGCAGCGCGGCGACTGGGGGGGCCCCAAGGACCTCCTGGCCGAGGGCGCCACCGTGCTGACCGAGCACCTCGTCTACGACGCAGACACCCTGTCCGCGCCCGTCAGCGTTCGGGCTCCGGCGGGCGCAGGCCTGTCGCCGGGCGACCTCGTCGAGCTGTCCATCGGCGTCGGGGCGGACTCGCCCCGGCTCGCCATCCCGCGGTCCGCCGTCGTGGAGATCAACGGGCAAGACGTCGTCTTCGTACAGAAGACCGGCGAGTCCTTCGCCCGCCGTCGGGTCGCCCTGGGCGCCGCGGACGCCACCCACGTCGAGATCACCCGCGGCCTGGATCCGGGCGAGATGGTCGTGGTCGAAGGCGGCTTCGATGTGCACATCGCCTCGCTCTCGGGCGCCCTCGAGTCCCACCGCCACTGAGGTCTGCCCATGTGGAACGCGCTCATTCGCTGGTCGCTGTCGAACCGGGCCGCCGTGCTCGGGCTGGCGGCGCTGTTGCTGGTGTGGGGCAGCTGGACGGCTTCCAGGCTGCCTGTGGACGTCCTGCCCGACGTCAACGCCCCCACCGTCACGGTGCTCACCGAGACCCACGGCATGGCGCCCGATGAGGTCGAGACGCTGGTCACCATCCCCATGGAGACGGCGCTCAACGGCGCACCGGGCTTGCGTCGGCTCCGATCGTCCTCGGGCATCGGCATCAGCGTGGTCTGGGCCGAGTTCGAGTGGGACACCGATCCCTACAAGGCCCGCCAGGTTGTGACCGAGCGACTGCAGGTCGCCCGCGGCGCGCTGCCGCCGGACCTGCCGGCCCCGGTGCTGGCGCCGATGTCGAGCATCATGGGGGAGATCCTCTTCCTCGGCCTGTCGGGCGACGACGGCGTGCACCCCATGGACGTCCGGGACTTCGCCGAGTGGGAGCTGCGGCGGCGGCTGCTGGGCATCCCCGGCGTGGCCCAGGTCACCCCCATCGGCGGCGAGCTGCGGCAGGTCCAGGTGGTGGTCGACCCCGCCGCGCTGGAGGCCACCCGCATCGGCCACCGCCAGGTGCTTGACGCGCTGCAGGGCGCCAACCAGAACGCCCCGGGTGGCTTCATCGAGAGTGGGCACAGCGAATACCTGGTCCGGGGGATCGGACGCGCAGACCGCCTCGAGGATCTCGAGCAGGTCGTCGTGGGCCGTGTGGACGGCGTACCGGTGCTCCTCGGCCAGGTGGCCCACGTGCAGGTGGGTCCAGCCCTGTCCCGCGGGACCGCCGCTGTGGATGCCCGACCTGCTGTGGTGCTGGCTGTACAGAAGCAGCCAGAGGCCAACACCCTCGACCTGACTGCGAGTATCGACCTCGCCCTGGACGATGTGGAGCGCGCGTTGCCAGCCGGCATGACCTTGCACCGCGCGGGCTTCCGACAAGCGCGGTTCATCGACACGGCCATCGGCAACGTCCAGCAGCACCTGCTGGAGAGCGCCCTCCTCGTCGTCCTGCTGTTGACGGCGTTCCTGGCCAACTGGAGGACCACTCTCATCTCGCTGACGGCCCTTCCCCTGTCGCTGCTGGCCGGAGTGATCACGCTGTCGGCGCTGGGGGCCGGGTTCAACACCATGACCCTTGGGGGGCTGGCTATCGCCATCGGCGCGCTGGTGGACGATGCCATCATCGACGTCGAGAACGTGTACCGGCGCCTGCGGCTCCGGGCCGCCCTCCCCGAAGACCAACGCGGTCCGCTGCTCGAGACCGTCTACTCGGCGTCGGTCGAGATCCGCGGCTCCATCGTCTACGCGACTGCCATCATCGTCGCTGTGTTCCTGCCGCTGTTCTTCTTCTCAGGGCTGGAGGGCCGCCTGCTCGCGCCCCTGGGGACAGCCTATGTGGCGTCCCTCGTGGCCTCGCTGGTCGTCGCCGTGACCGTCACGCCCGTGCTGTGTAGCCTGCTGCTGACCCAGGTGGCGCCGGCCGGGGAGGAGCGAGACCCCTTCGTCGTCCGGACCCTCAAGGGGGCGTACCGCCCGTCCCTGTCGGCGGCGCTCGCGCACCCCCGGATGGTCTTGCTCGCCTCGCTGCTCGGCGTCCTCGCTGCGGGCGCGGGGCTGGCCTCTTTCGGCCGGTCCTTCCTCCCGGCCTTCAATGAGGGCGCCTTCACGTTGGCTGCGGCCACCGCACCCGGCACCCCGCTGTCCGACTCGGACGCCATGGTCCGCCGGCTGGAGGATCGTGTCGTCGCCTTGGACCTGGTCGAGGCCGTCGTCCGCCGAACGGGACGGGCCGAGCGGGATGAGCACGCCCAGGACGTGCAGTTCAGCGAGCTGGAGGTCACCGTGCGGGAGGGCGTGGATGCCGACGAGGCCGCCACGGCGCTCCGCGAGGCCGCTGCCGTGCCGGGGCTGGTCGTGGCAGTGGGACAGCCCATCGGCCACCGCATCGAGCACATGCTCTCGGGCGTCAAGACGGCGCTCGCCATCAAGGTCTTCGGCGAGGACCTTGGGGAGCTACGGCGGGCCGCGCAGCAGGTGCAGGGCGCCATCTCCGGGGTGCCCGGCCTGGTCGACCTGTCGGTCGAGCAGCAAACCGAGGTGCCACAGATCCTCGTCCGCCCACGCTACGGTCCGCTCGCCCTCCTCGGGCTGACCCCGGGCGAGGTCGCCGAGTGGGTCGAGACGGCCATGATGGGCCACCCCGTCGGCCAGTGGTGGCAGCAGGGGCGGTCCTACGACCTCGTCGTTCGGTACCCCGAGCGCTACCGCGCGGACCTCGACGCGCTGGCGGGCGCGCCCATCGACGCCGACGGCGAGCGCTTCACGGCGCTGTCCCAGGTGGCGCGTGTAGAGCGCACCCTCGGCCCCAACCTCATCCAGCGGGAGAACGCCAAGCGGCGGATCGTGGTGATGGCGAACGTCCAGGGCCGCGACATCAAGAGCGTTGTGGACGACATCCGCGCGGCGCTGCCAGACCTGCCCGCTGGCGTCTACGTCGACATCGGCGGACAGGCCGAGAGCGAGGAGAAGGCGACTCGGACGATCGCCGGTCTGTCCCTGGTGGCCGTCGTGTTGATGGCGGTTCTGTTGTGGTCGGCGCTGCGCTCCGGGCGTGACGCCTTGCTGGTCATGGTCAACCTGCCGCTGGCCCTCATCGGCGGCGTCCTCGTCGTCGCCGGCGGCGGCGGGGTGCTGTCCGTCGCCTCGCTGGTAGGCTTCATCACCCTGTTCGGCATCGCCACGCGCAACGGCATCCTGCTCGTCACCCACTACCACCACCTGATCGCTGACGAGGGTGCGACCCTGACCGAGGCGGTGCTCCGGGGCAGCGAAGAGCGCTTGGTGCCCGTGCTGATGACCGCTTTCGGTACGGCGCTGGCCCTGGCGCCCATCGCGTTGGCCGCCGGCCAGCCCGGCAACGAGATCCAGGCCCCCATGGCCGCGGTCATCCTCGGCGGGCTCGCCTCCTCGACGGTGTTGGTGCTTGTCGTTCTGCCGGTCCTCTACGTTCGCTTTGGTCAGCCACCGGTCGCCTCGAGTCCCTCCTGACTCGGCCGATCTCGCTATGGACGAATCCGGGTCCCGCGGCAACCGCCGGGTCCTCCGGAACGTCGGGAGTCAGTACGGCAGGCAGTCAGCCCTGTCCTGTCTCCCTTCGCGCAAGACACTCGCCGCCGCGGAAAACGGGCTGAAGAACGGCGAGCGTCGGTGGGCTCCGTCGCGGCTCGGCGGACGCTGGGGGGCGCGACGGTCCTTGGTGAAGACGCAGCGCTTCTGAAGACGGTGGAGGGCCGTGTTCTCGGAGGAGGGTCTGAAGAGCCGCCGCTCCACCAGGGTCAATCCGGTCATGCGGCGGCTGGTCGAGGCCGAGGAGCAGGGCGCGGGTCTCGGCGGGGGTCCGCCAGTCGAGTGCCTGGTGGGGCCGCTCATGGTTGAAGTCGTGCCGCCAACGGTCCAGGGCGGCCTGAACCTGCGCTGCGTCGACGAAGTCTTCGAGCCAGAGGCACTCGACCTTCATCGTCTGGATGGTGCGCTCGGCGACAGCGTTGCCGGTGGGCCTGCCGACAGGCGCGAAGGTCTGCTCGATGCCCCAGCGCCTGGCGAGAGCCGCGGCGTCGTGGCCGGTGAACTGCGGGCTGTGGTCGCTGCGCAGCTCGACGCCGTCGGGCACGAACTGTGGAGCTCTGAAGGCCCGGAGGAGACCCCGCTCGACGGCGAGCAGGACGTCGAATGCGGTCTGGGAGTCGGTGACGGTGACGTCGAGGACGCTGCGGCAGCCGCAGTCCACGGTGATGATGATGGGAACGAGGCCGCTGTAGCGGGTCCAGATGACCGTGAGGTCGGTGGCGATGCGCCGCTTGGGCTCGGCGACGGCGACGTGGCCTCGCGGGACGGCCTTGCGGCCGGGGTGGGTCGCGGGGAGCGTGAGGCCCAGGGAGCGCATGGTCTCATAGACGCGTCGGCGCCCGACCCGCAGGCCGCGGCGACGGAGGGTCGCCAAGACCTTGCGGTGGCCCCAGGCGGGGTGGTCCTCGACGACCGGGTGGATGGCGGTCACCAGCTCGGTGGCGGGTACGCCAGCGCGCGCCGGACGGCGGCGGCGTTCGTCGGGGTCTCGGGGTGCTCGAGCCGCCTGGCTCGCCGCGTAGAACGAGGAGCGCGACACCGAGAAGGTCTCGCACACCAGCGTGACGGGCGCGGTGCCCACGGAGGTCTGGCGGCTCACTTGCGTGACCTCGTGGGCGGTCGAGGGCCCCCGGATTGCTCCAGGGCGTTCTCCAGCAGCTCCTTCTGCATCGTCGTACGGGTCAGCGCGGACCGGAGGAGCTTGTTCTGCTCCACGCCGCTGAGGGCCTGCTGGCGCCAGCCCTCGATGGTGGAGGGCTTCACGCCGTAGCGGAGCGCCAGCTGGTCCACAGTGGCCTTGCCGGCCATGAGGGCCAGCACGGCCTCCTGCTGCTCCGCCACCGAGCGCCGTCCGGGGCGTCCTCGCTGGGCTCCGTCTACCTGTGCGCCTTCTCGGCGCTTGTCGTCGTCGTTGCTCACGTCATCCTACCTGCCCGGTCCGCGGGGGGATTAGCGCGCGGCGGAGTGTCCACTCCAGACAGGGGGACGGAGTAATGGAAGGCGCGAGAGAGCCTATCGCACGGGGTCCTGGCGCATCGTCCGGGACGAGGGACGCTTGAGGTGGCGAGGGGATGGGACGGAACGGCTCGTCACCGTGGAACGGGGCTGACCTGCCCCTACGCCCTGGGGAGCCCCATTGCCCCCCAGGGCGCCCGGAGACCGTCCAGGCCTCCAGCACGGGCCACCCCCCAGCCTGGGAAGGGTGCGACAGCTCACGACGGCGTCGGGGTGGCGGTGGGACAGGCGTGCGCGCGCCGGCCTGGCGGTCCCCACAGTCCCCACAGGGTCCCCACACCGGTGGGGACCGGAGAACCACGGCCAGCACGAGAGAATCGGGGCAGGTCCCCACAATCCCCACACTTGGAGAGGGACCTCCATGTGCGCGAGGCGCGCGTTCATTCATCGAGCGAGAAGAAGCGATCACGCAGGCTCCCCACGGAGTCCATGCACCCCGCGCGATCTGGTGGGGACTGTGGGGACCAGGGCCGAGGGCCACGACGGGGACGGCATCTTCGCGTCCCCACCGGTGTGGGGACCGGTGGGGTCCAGGTCCCCACATGCGGCGGCTACCCATCGGCCACCTCGCGCCCCTCGGCAGGCTCGTCGTCGCCCGAGACGGCGTCACAGGCCGACCGATGGACCACGACGCAGCGCAGCTTCCGGCCGGCCACGGCGACCTTGCGCGTGCGGTGGCGGCCCTCGGTTCGGAGCCAGCCGCGGTCGTTCCAGGTGTGGAGGACGGCCTCGGGATCGAATCCCTGGCGAGCCAGGAAGCCACGCAGCTCCGTCGGGAGCAGGGCGAGCTGGGTCCAGTGGTCCCCCGCCGTCCACGCGCCCAGCCAGCCGCCTGGCG
Organism: Myxococcota bacterium; assembly: GCA_040264415.1. Classification (GTDB taxonomy): domain Bacteria; phylum Myxococcota_A; class UBA796; order UBA796; family UBA2385; genus M30B51. The sequence continues at coordinate 486 of JBDQIL010000198.1, read as the reverse complement.
GCCCTTCGTCGCCCTTGCCGGGCTGGGGCTGTCCCCAGAACCGGGCCTGCTGGCTGCCCGCCCACGACAGCACCTCGCGCAGGGCGTCGGAGGCCCGGTCGGCGTCCCCCGAGGCCGCGCACACGGCAGTCCAGGCGTGGTCCAGCGGGTCGCCCTGGGGCGCAGGCACGCCCAGCACCCGGTGGACGATGCGGGCCGACACCTCAAGGGCGGCGACGTACTGGGCTGCGCGGGTGGCGACGGGGTGGCCCTCTGCGGCGTCAGTCCAGCGCTCGGCGGCCTCGGCGTAGCGCTGGCGCACGAGGGTGCGGGCCTCGGGGGCCTCGACCAGCCAGCGGACGGCCCGAGGGCCGAGGTGCCCGTGGTGCTGGAGAACCTGAAGGGTGAGCTGGCGGACGGCGGCGACGGTGCGCTCGTCGGCCCCGCCGAAGGGTGAGCCCCACAGTCCCAGGGTGCGCGCGCGGGTTCCTCCATCGTTGGTGAAGG
>JBDQIL010000197.1:0-7009 GCA_040264415.1 Myxococcota bacterium | reverse complement strand
GGCGGCTCGCACGGGCGCGCGCCGACCACGCCGCTCGAACCGGTGAGATGACCCTTCAGACGATCGTGTTGGAGGTCACGGCGGGCTGTCAGAGCCGGTGTGTGGGCTGCGGTCACCGGGGGCCGGCCGGGGGCGAGGCCCTCACCCCGCGCCGCGCCGGCGAGATCGCCGCCGAGGCCCGGTCGATGGGCGCCCGCGCTGCGCTGGTCACCGGCGGCGAGCCTCTGCTGCGGCGTGATCTCGACGCGCTGCTCGCGGCGGTGGGCGGGGCCGGGCTGTCGGTGACCCTGCTGACCAACGGGCTGGCGCTCCGTCGGCGCGCGGCGATGGTCGCGGCGCGCTGTGACGCTGTCGTGGTGTCCCTCGATGGGCACGACCGGGCCACCTATGCTGCCACCCGCGGGATCGACGGGCTGGGCGCGGTCGCCGCGGGGATCGCGGCGCTCCGGGCCCACGCGCCCCAGCTGCCCGTCACCGCGCGGGTCACCGTGACCGCGGCCAACGCCGACCACCTGCGCCGCATCGTCGAGCGGGCCGGGGCCCTGGGCGTCGACGGGGTGAGCCTCCTCGCCGCCGACACCGACACCGCCGGCGCGCTGGGTCGAGCCGGGCCGGTCTCGCTGCCCCCGGTCGATCCGGCCCGACTGGCCGCAGAGCTCGCTGCGCTGCGGGGCGGCCCCCTCCGCCGGCTCGTGACCGACAGCGACTTCGCCTTGGATCGCCTGGTGCACCGCGCCCGGGCCGCCGCGGGCCTCGAGGCGCCCCGGGCGCCGCCCTGCGACGCCCCCCACACGTCGGCGGTCGTGACCGCCGACCTGACGGTCCGTCCGTGCTTCTTTCTGCCTGCGACCGGCGACGCCGCCGGCGGGCTCGAGGCGGCCCTCGAGCAGGGCCGAGCGGCGCGCGCCGCCCATGACGTCGCCGCGCACCCCACCTGTGCGCGATGCGTGTGCTGGGCCCGGCTGGCCTGATGGCCTCCGGCGGGGCATCCTGGCGCCATGCACCTCGTCTTCGTCAACCCCCGCGCGCAGGCCGCCCACCGCCGGCTCCCGCTCTCGGTGCTGTTCCTGGCGCGGGGGGTGCCCGCCGGCCACACGTGGTCGCTCCACGACGCCAACGTGTCGCCCGACGCGCTGGCGCAGGCCGAGGCGGAGATCGCCCGCGATCCGGCGGGCGCGGTGCTGCTGGTGACCGTGATGCCGGGCCCGCAGCTGCGCGAGGCCGCTCCCTGGTGTCGCGCTGTGAAGGCCCGCTGGCCCGCGGTCACCGTGGTCTGGGGGGGGTACTTCGCCAGCGTCTACCCCGCCGCGGTCGCCCGTGACCGGGGCGTCGATCTGGTGGTCATCGGACAGGGCGAGCGCACCCTGTCCGAGCTGGTCGAGGCCCTCGCGCGCGCAGACGACCCCGCGGCGGTGCCGGGGGTGGCGGCCTGGCGCCACGGCGCGCTGGTGCGCGGGGCGAGCCGCCCCATGGAGGTGTCGGCGCGGTTCGGGCCGGCCCCCTACGATCGGCTCGACCTCGACCGCTACGCCGCGCGGACCTTCCTCGGCGCGCGCACCTTCAACCACCACAGCTCGGTGGGCTGCCCCTACGTCTGCAACTTCTGCGCAGTCACCAGCGTGTCGGAGGGGCGCTGGCTCGCCGATCCGGCCGCCGACGTGGTCGCGGCCATCGACCAGCTGCAGCGGCAGGGCGGGGCCGACGCCATCGAGTTCCACGACAACAACTTCTTCGCCGCCGAGGGGCGGGTGCGGCAGGTCGCCGAGGGGCTCGTGGGGCGTGGCCTGCGGTGGTGGGGCGAGGGCCGCATCGACACGATGCTGCGCTGGTCCGACCGAACCTGGCAGACGATGGCCGACAGCGGCCTGGCCATGGTCTTCTACGGGGCTGAGAGCGGCGACCAGGAGGCCCTCGACGCCATGGACAAGGGCGGCCTCCAGGTCACCGACACCCTGGCGCTGAATCGCCGCGCGCGGGCCTTCGGGGTGGTCCCGGAGTTCAGCTTCGTGCTGGGCAACCCCTCGGATCCCGAGGGGGACATCGACCGCTCGCTGCGCTTGATCGAGCGGCTGAAGGTAGACAACCCGCGCTGCGAGATCATCCTCTACATGTACACGCCGGTCCCCCTGCCCGGCATGCTCGATCACGACGCCGCGGCGGACTTCGCCTTCCCCGACGACCTCGACGGGTGGCTGGCGCCTCGGTGGAACCGCTACGAAGATCGGCGAGATCCGGGCACCCCCTGGCTCACCCCGCAGCTCGTGCGGCGGGTGCGCGACTTCGAGGCGGTGCTGCACGCGCGATGGCCGAGCACCTCCGACCGCAACCTGCGCCGATGGCAGCGCGGTGTCCTCGCTGCCCTCGCGACCCCCCGGGTGGTTACGCGGCGCTACCGCGCGCCGGTGGTCCTTCGCGGATTGCAGCGCTTGTGGCACTATCGCCGCCCCGAGGAGATGGGCTTCTGAGCCCCGAATCATGAGCCTTCCCCGCCTCAGCCAGCGCATCGCAGACGCCGCCTTGAGCGCGCCCGTCGCCCACACCTTCGCGGCCGGGCTGCGCGAGATCGTCGCGCATGGGCCCGAAGAGCAGCCCACCAAGCTCAAGCTGATCGAGCGGCTGCTCGGCGGCTCGCTGCCCGAGGCGCCCCCCGCCCCCTTCGAGGCGCTGTGGCCCCACGCCGAGCTCTTCCTCACGGCCTGCATCTACGTGGCCGTGACCGACGGGCGGTACGGGGTGGACGAGGCCCGCCACGTGAGCGCCTTGGCCCACCGGCTCGGGCTCTCCGCGCGACAGCTCGAGCGCCTCGAGGCGCGGGTCTTCGCGGAGCTGAAGCTGCGGGGGAGCCGCTCTGTGGCAGGCGCCGTCACCGAGCCGGGCGGACCGGGCCTGGTCGCGAAGGGCCAACCCGCGGTCCTCGGCCCCGACGGGCCCACCGAGGGCTGAGACACCCCGGGGGCCGGCTGCCCCAGGGCGCCGCTACAAGCCCGCCGCGTAGATGAGGTAGGCCACGCCGGCGTCATCGCCGCCGAGGTCGTGCTTGGGCGCCCCCACCAGCACGTCACCCAGCCCGTCTCCGTCGACGTCGCCCGCGCCAGCCGCGGACCAGCCGGCGAGGTCGCTCTCTGCCTCGCCGATGAAGCCCGCGTTGGCGTCGGTCAGGTAGCGGGTGCCGGTGATCGGGCCGTTCACGAGGTAGGCCGCGCCGGCGTTGAGCCCACCAGAGTCTTCGATGTACGCGCCGATGATCAGGTCGAGTTCGCCGTCGCCATCGACGTCGCCGGCCACGTCGACGGCGTTGCCGGCGTGGTCTTGGGGGAGGCGGCCGATGATGCGGGCGTGGCTCGCGTTCAGGTCCGTGCTCGCGGTGAGCGGCCCCGCGACCACGTAGGCGGCGCCTGCGCCGGCTCCCCCCTCGCTCTGATCGGCTGCGCCCACCAGAAACGCGCTGTAGCCGTCGCCGTTGAAGTCGCCGTATCGACCGAGGGCGGCGCCCGCCTGGTCGCCGCGGGCGCCGCCAACGAGCACGATGTCGGCGGTCTCTGCTGCGATCGAGCGGCCCACGGGGGGATCCAAGAACACATAGACGGCGCCCGCGCCCTCGCCGCCCTCGCTGTCGCCGGGAGCGGCGATGGCGAGGTCGTCGAGGCCGTCGCCGTCGAGGTCGCCGGTCCCGGTGACCGCAGCCCCCAGCCGGTCGGCCTCGGTGTCGCCAGCGATCCGGCTGTGGGCGTCGCGCAGGCTCACCGTGCCGGCCACCGCGCCCGAGATCAGGTAGGCCGCGCCGCTCGAGAAGCCCGCGTCGTCGGCGTTGGGCGCGCCGATGAGCAAGTCTGGCAGCCCATCTCCGGTGCGATCGCCCACGCCCGCCACCGCCTGACCCGACGAGTCGCCGGTGGCCTCGCCGCGCAGCCGGGCGGCTGCGTCCTCCGGCATCAGGGTGCCAGACAGGGGGCCCAGCAGCAGGTAGGTCGCGCCGGCCTCGCTGCCGGCCGATGGCTCTCCCCAGGCGCCCACCAGCACGTCGCCGAGCCCATCTCCGTCTACATCTCCGGCGCCGGCCACGTCCCAGCCGGCGTACTCGCCGAGCACCCCGCCGTAGAAGGTCGCCACGGCGTCGTCGAGGGTGGCACCCTCGGCGACCGGCCCGTCGAAGAACCACGCGGCGCCGCCCGCGTAGCCGAGGGGATCTGACGCCGGCGCTCCCACTGCGAAGTCGCCGAAGCCGTCGCGGTCGAGGTCGCCGAGGCCCGCCACCCGGTGGCCGACCTCGTGCCCAGCGCCCTGCCCGTCGAGGCGCACCTCGCTCGACTCGAGGGGTCGGCATGCCGTCGGGTCGGCCTGCCCGTCGCAGTCGTTGTCGATGCCGTCGCAGTACTCGTTGGCGCCCGGAAACGTGAACGCGTCGCTGTCGTCGCAGTCGCCCGTGTTCGGCACATGGCCGGCGGGGCGCGCGCACGACATCACCGACGTCGAGGCGCTGCCGAAGCCGTCCTCGTCGTCGTCCGGAAACCACTCCTCGGCGAGCCCCTCGTCCAGCTCACCGTCACAGTCGTTGTCGACGTTGTCGCAGGCCTCGTCGGCGTCGGGGTGGATGGTCGGATCGCCGTCGTCGCAATCGATATCGGCGGTATAGCCGTCCTGGTCGTCGTCGGCGTACACCTCTGGCTCGGCCTCCTGGACGGGGTCGTCGGTGCAGGCGAACAACAGCAGGGGGAGGAGGGCGCGGCGCATGGGGCTGCCTCGGTTGCGTCGAGAGCGACGATAGCAGGCCGCCCCCGGGACGGTGCGGGATCGGCCGTCAGATGTGGTACATCGGCGGGCCGTCTCCCGACTCGGCGGGCTCGGCGGGGGCGACCGCCGGGCCGGGGTCGAGCCGCGTCGTGAACGTGAGCTGGTCGAGCGTGGTGTGGTCGAGCACGCCCCGGAGGGCGTCCTGCAGCTTCAGCCACAGCGGGCGCAGGCGCTCTCCCACCTTGGGCGGCCCATCGTCGCGGTCGTCACCCCGCTTGAGGGCGGCGCACTGTACGGGCGTGACGGGCCCGTCGAGGGCCCGCACCACGTCACCGACACAGATGTCGGCTGCCGGGCGCGCGATCTGGTAGCCCCCGCGGGCGCCGGCCCGAGACTGCACCAGGGCGGCGCGCTTGAGCTCGGCGAGGATCTGCTCGAGGTATTTGAGCGGGATCTCTTCGCGGCGGCTGATCTCGCTGGCCGAGAGCCGCTCGTCGCCGAGCTGTTCAGCCAGCAGGACCATGGCGCGGAGGCCGTACTCGCTGCGGGTGGTGATCGCCATGGTCGGGGCTCTATCCGATCGACGGGCGCCTGGGACCGCCGGTGGCCTACGGCAGGTCCGCGGCGTCGATCGCGTCGAGGGCCGCCGTCAATCGAGGATCACCCGGCGTTCGCCGTGCGGTCTCGGTGAGCACCCGGCGGGCCTCCCGGGACTCGCTGCGTTCGACGTAGAGGGCCGACAGCGCGAGCGCGACGTCGGCGTTCGACGGGTCGAGATCCCAGGCTAGGCGACCGTGCCCGATGGCGCGCCCGATGTCGCCCGCGCGGGCGTACAGGGTGGAGGCGACGGCCTGAACCGCGGGGTCGCGCGGTGCGCGGCTGACGGCCTCCGCCACCGCGTCGAGGCCCCGCCGGGCCTGGCCCGCCCGCGCCCAGGCCTGGGCGGCGGCCACCCACTGGCCCACGTCGTTGACGTCGGCCGCTGCGACGGCCTGGATCGCCGCTGCGGCGCCGGGCAGATCGCCGAGCTCGGTGCGGAGCCGGGCGAGGCGCAGCTGCGTGTCGCGAATGGCTGCGCCGCGCGCGTCGACATCGAGCGCGTCGGACTGGTTGTTGACGATCCGAACCGAGCCGTCGCCCCGCGCCACCGCGAACGGCGGCAGCGCGAGCGCCTGGCGCAGCTCGGACTCGGCGCGGGGCACCGCCCCCAGGCTGTCCCACACCGCGCCCAGGTCTCGCGCGATCAAGCCCTCTTCGGGCCACACGGCCCGCAGGCGGGACAGGTGGCGGGCTGCGCCCTCGTTGTCACCGCCCTTCGACAATCGGGCGGCGGTGGCCCGCCAGGGCGCTGGGCCGTCGGCTTGCAGCGTGCGGGCCGTGGACGCCGCGGCTTGAGCCCGCTCGGCGTCGCCACAGTGCCGAAACACAGCGGCTGCCTCGGCCTGCACCTCGGCTCGGCCCATGGCGCTGGTCTGGGCGCGGGCGGCCAGCGCGGTGGCGCGCTCACATCCGCCGCTCCGGGCGTGAACCCACGCGGCCAGCCCCTGCGCGGCCGCGCCGCCGCCGCTCATCTGGGCCTCCTCTGCCGTGCTGGTCGCCGCGGCGAGGTCACCGGCTGCGAGCTGGGCCTGAGCGAGGAGCAGCTGCGTGTCGACCGTGCCACCGTTGGGCTCGGCGAGCGCCGCGGCGAGCACATCGACCGCCTCGGCGCCCCGCCCGCTGTGCACCAGGGCCGCGCCCAGCGCGGGGCGGCTGCCGTCGGCGCCGAGCTCGAGCGCGACCTGGGCCGGGACGATGGCCCGCTCGGGCGCGCCGTCGGCGATCCAGGCGCGGGCGATGCCCACCAGCGCCGGGGGGTGGCCAGGATCTCGCTCGAGCACGCGCTCGTAGGCCCGAACCGCCGCGCCTGGTCGGCCGTCTTCGAGGTAGGCGTCGGCCTTCTTGAGCTGAGAGCGGCTGCCGCCGCAGCTCATGAGGAGGGCTGCAGTCAGCGCCCACACCCGCACCTCAGCTCCCCGCGCCGAGCAGCCAGTAGGGGCTCCCGTCGAGCTGCGCCTTGAGTTGCTCGATCTCGGAGGGGTGCAGCTCGAAGGTCTGCGGCTGCCCGGTGCGCGGGTCGGTCTGGGTGGCGAACCAGCGGTCCGGGCCCTTCCGCGTCTTGTGGAGCATGAGGCCGCGTGGGTCGTCGTAGACGAGGTTGAGGTCGGCGGCGCTGAGCGGCTTGTTCGGGTCGTCAGGGGCCTCCTCTTCCGGCTCGGGCTCGGGCTCGGGCTCGGGC
>JBDQIL010000196.1:0-7011 GCA_040264415.1 Myxococcota bacterium | reverse complement strand
GGGTGACGGTGGGCGGGCCGGTCGCCCCCCCATCCGAGCCGTCGGTGCCGTCGTCGGTGCCGCCGTCCATATCGCCGTCAGTGGGCGCGCCTCGCCCGCTGTCGTCGGCTGGGTCGCTCGACGCGGGCGGCGCCGCGCAAGACAGCGCAAACAGGGCGGCGGGGATGCATGGGTGCAGGATGCGCGTCACCCCCACACTCTACCGGTGGGCGTGGCCACTGGCGGTGGGGTCGCGCTATCGTACCTGCCGCGCTCGCCATTCCGCGCCTCATCGGAGACTCCAGGTCGATCCTCCGCTTTCCTTCGATCTGCTTGTTGCTGCCCCTCGTCGTGTGGGCCTGTGACTCGGAGCCGGCCAGCAAGGCGCCCGCCGACACCCAGACCGAAGACGAGCCTGAAGAAGAAGAGGAGGAGGAAGAGGAGGAGCCCATGGTGGATGAGGACGGCGACGGCCACGCCCCCCTCTCCGAGGGCGGCGACGACTGCGACGACGCCGACCCCGACCTGCACCCCGGCGCCCCCGAGCGCTGCGACGGTCAAGACAACGACTGCGACGACGTGCTCGACCCCGAGGTCTTCTTCGTCTCCGAGGCGGGCGTCACCACGGCCTTCGACCCCGCCGACATGGCGGACGTCGCGAGCCCGGCGCACCTGCTGCTCGAAGAGGCGGGCGAGCTGACCTTCTGCGCGCCGGGCACCTACGCGGTGCAGGTGGAGTTCGCGGCGGGCGGCGACTCGTCGGTGGTGGGCCAGGGGGTCGACCAGACCGTGCTCGACGGCGGCGCGGGCGGAACCGTGATCCGCGCCCAGGGCCGCAGCGGCCAGAGCCTCACCATCCAAGACCTCACCGTGCAGAACGGCGACGCCGGCGACGGCGACGGCGGCGGCATCTGGTTCAACCAGGGCACCTTGTTGGTCGAGCGGGTGGCGGTCGTGGGCAACGCGGCCACCCGGGGCGCGGGCGTCTTCATCGGGGCCGGCACCGAACTGGCCACCATCACCGACGCCCAGATCACCGACATCATCGACGCCTCCGAAGGCGGCGGCCTCTACCTCGCGGGCGGCGAGGGCCAGCTCTTCAACGTCGCGTTCTCGGGCAACAGCGCCCGTCGCAGCGGCGGCGGGCTGTACCTGGCCGAGGGCGGAGACCTCGACCTGCAAGACGCCTCGTTCGTGGGCAACTCGTCGAGCAACGAAGGCGGCGCGGCCTTCGTGGGGGTCGAGGCCCAGATGATCGCGGTGGGCGTCGAGCTGCGCGACAACTCGGCGGGGTACGGCGGCGGCGTCTACATCGACGACAGCGGCTACGCGGTGCTGCGCGACGCCACCCTGTCCGGCAACGTCGGGTCCGGCGCGCTGGCCAATCTGTGGAACAGCCGGCTGAGCGTGGTCGGCACCTCTACCATCAGCGATCATGGTCAGACGGCCATCGTCGGGCGGTCCGAGGGCCGCTCCCACTTCAGCGACGTGCGCCTGAGCGGCGTCACGGCCACCGGCAACTCGGGCGTCGTCGTCTCGGGCCAGTACACCGACATCGAGGTCGAAGACTCCACCCTGAGCAACGGCGGGGGCGCGATCGGGATGTCCATCGGCGAGCTCACGGTCACCGACTCGGAGCTGTCGAACCACACTGGCAGCGCCGTCGCGGTGGGGAACTGCCATTGCACCTTCGAGCGGGTCACCTTCACGGGCAACACGACCAGCGGCGGGGGCGGCGGGGGCATCTACCACAACGGCAACTGGAGCACCGGCACCTACATCTCGGGCACCGACACGGTCTTCTCCGACAACGCCCCCGACGACATCTACATCCACCCCTACCACCCGTCGATCGACCCGGTGAGCCGGGTGATGGGCGACGACACCAGCTTCTGGTACGGCCTGTGATCTGCGCCGCGCGCGCCGCTACTCGACCACCGGGCAGTTGACCCGCACGTGCATGTGGTGGCGGTGGCCCGGGGAGTGGTGCACGACGCCCTTCTGGCGCCACATCTCGCCGGTGGCCGGCGTGGGGAAGACCTGCCACGCCTCGTCTTGGGTGAGGTAGCCCTGCCGCACCACGTGTCGGCGCAGCACCCGCACCAGCGAGTTGTCGAGCAGGATGCGCTCGACGTGGCCGGTCTCGAGCATGGCCCGGATGAGCTGCCAGTTGGCCTCGGCGTCGAGGTCGCGCGCCGAGACGTTCATGAAGCCCTGCATGTACATCTGGCCGTCGCCCCAGTACAGGCCGATGTCGGCGTCGACGCCGCCGCGGTGCGACTTGTGGCCGTCGAGTCGGCCGCCCCGCTTCGTGGAGATGTCGCCCACCACGATGGGGTCGGCCTCGGGCATCAGCCACGCCATCTCTTCGGCGGCGCTGGTGAGCGTCTCGATCATCTCAGCGGTGCCCCAGGCCTTCTCGGGGTGCCAGCGCTTGTAGAGGCTGGTGTTTCGGGGGAGCTGGACGCCGTCTCGCAGGGCCTTCTTGTAGCACCAGCTCCAGAGCTCCTCCGGGTCGTCGGACAGCTCGATCAGCTCGGGGTCGTCGGCCTCCTCCAGCCAGTCGTCTGCCGGCGCCTGGGCCGCGACGGGCCGGCAGGCGAGGGACAGCAAGACCAGCAGGGCGGCGGGCATGGGACGCAGTCTACTCGGCCTGGGCTGCGCGCAGCCCGTCGGCGGCCTTCTGCAGGCGGGGGTCGCCGGTCTGTTCGGCGAGGCGATCGAGGATCGCGACCGCGTCGTCGGGGCGGCCGGCCTCTTGGGCGGCGGCCACCAGGGCGCCGGCGAGCTGCACGTCGGGGCGGCGGCGGATGGCGGCCTCGAGCACGGTGAAGGCGTCGTCGGGGCGGGCGGTGCTCAGCAGCAGGCGGGCGAGGCCCAACGGCGGGCCCACGCTGCCGGGGAAGCGGGCCATGGCGGCGCGCAGCTCTGACTCGGCGGTGGCGGGATCGCCGGCGTCGGCGGCGGCGATGGCGGCGGCCACCACGATCGACACGTCGCCCGAGCGGGCCTGGGCGGCCCCGTCGAGCAGCGGCCGGGCCTCGGCCGGGCGCCGCTGGCCCAGCAGGAACGACCCCAGCGCCGACCAGGCCTCCGGGGTGGACGGCATGCGCGTGATGGCGGCCCGCAGGTCTTCTTCGGCGAGCTGCGCCGATCCACGGGCGGCCCGCAGGTTGCCGCGCACGAGGCGGGCCCACCCCGAGTGCGGGTGGGCGACCACGAGGCGGTCGAGGCGGTCGAGGGCGGCGAGTGGATCGGTCATCCCCCGCACCTCGAGGATGGCTTGAGCGCCGTCATAGTCGAGGGCGCCAGAGCGAACCTCGTCGACCAGGGCGGCCTCGACGTGCACGCTGGCGAGATCGCCCGTGCCCAGCGCCAGCGCGCGGCTGTAGGCGGCGGCGGCGGTGTCCCATTGCTGGCGCTCGAAGGCGGCCCGGCCCAGGGCCACGTGCAGGTCGGGCACGTTCGGGTGGCGCTGCAGGGCGCGCGTGAGCAGCTCGGTCGCCTGACCGGGGGTGGAGGCCGCCGCCGCCAGCCAGTTCTGGGGCTCGCCCGGGTCGGCTTGGATCGACCGCAGCGACACCCGCGACAGCCCGGGGGCGTCTCGCTTCATCATCGCCACCGCCCGCAGGCCGGCCCAGGCCTCGGACAGCTCGGGCCGGGCGCGGAGGGCCTGCTCGTAGGCCGACACCGCCGAGTCGAGCTCGCCGCGGCTGCGGTGCACGGCGGCGATCCCGGTGAGGGCGCGGGGGTGACCGGGCGCCAGCGCCAGCGCCTTGCGGAAGGCGGCCTCGGAGGCGCCCGGATCGCCCGAGACCCTGCCCAAGAGGTAGTGGCTGTCGGCGTCTTGGGGGCGGTCGGCGGCGCGCTGGACGTACCGCTGGCGGGCCGTGGAGGCCTGCCCGGTGGCCAGCATCAGATCGATGAAGAGCTCGTGGGCGGCCACGTCGTCGGGGGCCTCGACCGTGCGGGTGCGGGCCTCGATGAGCGCGCCCGAGACGTCGCCCCGCTGGAGCAGGCGCTCGGCCGTGGCCAGGTCGGCGGCGGCGGCCGGCAGGGCCAGCAGCGCGGCGAGCAGGGTCAGGGCAGAGCGGCGCATGGGGCCTCGGTGGAGCGGAGCTTGGCCGCCTAACCGGCGGCGGAGGGCTCGGACCCCCGACCTCGCCTCGGGCGTCCCCGCTCGACGCCGGGGCGGCCACCGTGGTACCGGTGCTTGGAGCGTTGGGAGCGTGCATGCTGCTGATCGGCACCGTGATGGCCCTGCTGGGTACGGCAGAGGCGGCGAAGAAGTCCACCGGCCCCGAGGTCGCGGTGGTCGGCGTACACCTGCCCGACCAGACCGACACCTCGTCGCTGCAGGCGGCCTTGCTGCTGGTCGAGGCGATGGGCGAGCTCGCGGTGTCCCCCGTCACGCCCGCCCAGACCCACGAGCGGCTGGCGGGTCGCGAGGCCCTCGTGGTCGAGGGCGCCGCCCTCGGGCCTGGTCGCCGCAAGCGCGAAGAGGGGCGCATTCTCTACGACCGCGCCGACGTCGAGGGCGCCATCCCGGTGCTCCAGGAGGCCGTGGGCGCCCTTGAGATCGGCCTGTCGGGCACGGGCGATCCCCGCGAGCTGGTCCAGGCCCTGTTGCTGCTCGGCCAGGCCCAGTGGAGCATCGGCGAGACCGACGCCGCCACCGACGCCTTCACCCGCGTGGTGGTGCTCGAGCCCAGCCGCCAGCTCGACTCGGTCAACTACCCCCCCAAGATCGTGTCGTTCTTCAACGACGTGCGGTACGCCGTGCTCACGCGCCCCAAGGGCCGCCTGCAGCTGCAGGTGCCGGACCGAAACGTGGTCTTGATCGATGGCCGCGAGTCGCTGTCGGGCACCGTCGAGCTCATCGCCGGCACCCACTACGCGCTGATCAAGGGCCCCGACGGCGAGCGCGACTTCCGCCAGGTGGTGCTGAAGCCCGACCAGGTCGAGGTGTTGTCGTCGCGTCCGGGTGTGCGCACCCTCGGCCAAGAGGGCATGGGGCCGGGCGATCGCACCGCCCAGACCCGGCTGCTCTACGAGAGCCTGGGCACCCACGTGGGCACGCCGCTCCTGCTGTTGGGCGGTGAGGTCTCGGACGGTCAGGTGGCCGTGCAGCTCTACGAGGCCCGCACGGGCAGCTTCTCGAAGATCAGCCGCGCCCCGGCGGGCGACGACCCGGTGGCGGCGATGGCCGGGCTGCTGCCCGAGGTGCTCGACCACGCCACCGACAGCGGCAACCTGCGCACCGACCGCGTCTCCTACGATGTGCTGTCCCTCCACCAGAACGACAACCCTCTGTTGGCGGGGCTGCTGCTCGACCCCGAGCCGCTGGTCGAGGTGGAGCTGGTGCGAGAGCGCCAGAAGCGGCCCTGGATCGTGTGGGCCAGCGTGGGCGCGGTAGCGGCGGGCGGCGCCGCGGTCACCATCGCCACCCTGGCCACGGCCACGGGCGACGGCGGCGACACCGGCGGCTCCACCCAGACCGGCGGGCCCCAGGGCGTCATCCTGGTGGGGCCCCTGCCCGAGTGATGGACCCCGCCGCGTCCGACGCTGCGCTGGCGGCCCTGCTCGCCGACGTGCGCTCCCGCGGCGAGATCAAGCGCCTGGGCGCGCGCCTCGACCGCGAGCCCCACCTGCGCGCCGCCGCCGAGCGGGCGGCCCGGGCGCGCGGCCACGACCCCGACCGGCCCGGCAAGCACCTGGTCCGGGCGCTGCTCGATCGCGAGGGCGCCGCCCGCGTGCGCACCAACCCCATCCACATCGACGAGGGCTTCGCCTGCCTGCACTGCGGCGCCGAGGTGCCGGCCGGCGGGTCGATGATCCGCGACCACTGCCCCGCCTGCCTGCGGTCGCGCCACCTCGACGTGGTGCCGGGCGACCGGGCGGCGGGCTGCGGCGGGCTGCTCGATCCGGTGCGCTTCGCCCTCGACCACGGCGCGGTCGCCATTCACTACCGCTGCCGCACCTGCGGCGCCGACTGGCGCGGCCGCGCCCACCCCGACGACGCGGTGCCGCCCGATCTCGACCCCGCCTCGCTGCCGGCATGAGCCGCCCCCGGCCGTCGCTGCTCGCCTTCGCCCTGTTGGTGGTGGTGGTGGTGGCCTACCTCTTCTGTGTCCCGCTGGCGGCCGCCAAAGACGGCGACTTCGCCCACCTGTGGGTGGGGGGCCGCGCCTTGGTCGCCCACGGCCCTGGCGGCCTCTACGACCCCGCCACCCACCGGGCGCTGCTCGAGGCGGCCACGGCTGCGGTCCCGCTGCCCCCCGACCTGTGGGCCCCCCGGAACGACCGCCTGGGTGCCTTCTTCTACCCGCCTGTGACCGCCCTGCTATACGCGCCCTGGGGCCTGCTCGACCTGCGGGCGGCCGCGGGCGTGCACGCGGTGGCCTTCGTGGCGGGGGCGGTCGCCTGCGCCGCATTGCTGGCGCGGCAGCTGGGCGGACTGGGGCTGGCCGGCATGGCGGCGCTCCTGCTGCTGTTTCCGTCCACGTTCTTCTGCTTCGCCCTCGGCCAGAACGGCCTGTGGGCGCTGGCCGTGGTGCTGGGCGCGGCGGCCCTCGACCGCCGGGGCCGACCCCTGTGGGCCGGCGTGGTGCTGGGCCTGCTGGCCGCCAAGCCGTCGTGGTGGCTCGCGGTGGCCCTGGTGGCCCCGCTCGCGCTGCGGCGCCCCCGGCTGCTGGGCGGCATGGTGCTGGGCGCCGGGGGCATGGTGGGCGCCGGGCTGCTGCTGGGCCTCGAGCCCACCGCCGCCTTCGCCCGGCTGGCCCCCCAGGTGGCCCGCCTCGAGCAGCTCCCCGACTACCCGCTGCACCTGCAGCACGACCTGTTGGGGCTGGGGCGGCGCTGGCTGGGCATGAGCGCGGGGTCGGTAGCGGGCTGGGCGACGTCAATGGGCCTGGTGGGCCTGACCGCGTGGCGGGCCCCCCGTCTGCCCCGGGGCGAGGCGTGGGGCCTGGTCGCCGTAGCCGCCACCCTCATCAACCCGCATGTGCACCACTACGACCTGCTGGTGGGCCT
>JBDQIL010000195.1:0-7020 GCA_040264415.1 Myxococcota bacterium | reverse complement strand
GGTCGTCGAGGCGGTGCGAGAGCACCTGGTGGAGAGCGGCGAGCTGGTCCCCCGGTCGAAGGTGACGGCCCTCGCGGCCGAGCTCGCAGAGGCGCGCGCGGGCGGCACACCTGCTCCCGCAGCGTCGGCTCGGGCTCCAGGGGGCCCCGTGGCGTCGGCGCCGCCGGCCCCGGCCGCAGCATCCGACGAGCGCGGCCTGACGGTGCCCGACGTGTCGTCAGCGGCGGCGAAGGTGACCGGCAGCCTCGGCGACCGCAGCCTCCAAGACGCGGTGCTCCGGGCGGCGGTCGAGCGCTGGACCGGGCTGCTCACGTTGACGCTCGACGACGGGCGCACCCGCTACGGCTTCTGGAACAAGGGCGGCCCCGTCGCCTTCCGCACCGACCCCGTCGCCGAAGACGAGGTGCTCGGGGTGTTGCTGTTTCAAGCCGGTCAGATCACCAAGGAGCAGCTGGGGGCGAGCCTCGAACGCATGAAGGAGTCCGGTCAACGCCAGGGCGAGGCCTTCATCGACATGGGGCTGATGACCTTCTCGCAGCTCATCATGGTGTTGGGCAAGCAGGCCGAATTCGTGTTCAGCCGGCTCTTGGCTGAGGTCTCTGGCACCTGGAGTTTCCACAATCTCGACGTCCTGCCGGAGCAGTACCTGCCGCCGCCCGCTCGAGCGCCGTCGCTCATCTACCGGGCCCTGCTCAGCCGCGCCCGCGCGATGCCCGCCGCAGAGCTGGCCAGCGCCCACCGCGACAACATCGATCAGTACATCAAGTTCAACGCAGAGCTGGTGCCGGTGCTCGCCGACATCCAGTTCGACGCGAACGAGCGCAAGCTGTTGGGCATCCTGCGAGGGCGCACCTGGCGCATGCGCGAGGCCTTCTCGGTCTCCCCCATCTCCCGGCAGGCCACGGCGTGCGTGCTGTGGGCGCTCATGGAGATGGGCTTCTTGGGCTTCGAGCGCACAGAGGACCGGGAGCGCTACCTGCGCAGGCTCACCGAGCAGGTGTCGCGAAAGACCCGACAGCTCGCCAATTGCACCCACTTCGACACCCTCGAGGTGCACTGGATCAGCCTCCCCGCCGAGATCCAGTCCGCTCATCAGCGGCTGCTCGAGGAGTACGACCCGGCCCAGTACGAGGACCCGCCAGGCGAGCTGATCCGGGCCATGGAGTTCGTGCGGCAGAGGTTGGGAGAGGCCTACGCCGTTCTCTCGAGCGACGATCGGCGGCGCACCTACCGAAAGGAGCTGCTCGAGCCGATGATGATCAGGCAGTCGGCCGAGCTGCTGTCGAAGAAGGGCGAGATGGCCATCATGCGAAAGGATCGCCGAGAGGCCATGACCTGCTTCGCGAAGGCCCTCGAGCTCCAGCCCGGCAATCCGGCCTATCGAGAAGGCATGCAGCGGGCGCGGACCGCCATCTGACCAGACCGCGGCGCGGTCTGCGTGCCGCGCGCGGGTGTGGCCCGCTCGGGTGAAGACAGGGAAGCCAGACGCAGGAGACCCCCGGGGAGCATCGCTCCGCCGGGGGTCCCAGTCTACGGGGCGGCCGGAGCCGCTCGGGGTCAGTGGCCGTGGGCCTGGCTGGCCGGGACCACGTGCACGTGGTCGGGGTCGGGCTGCATGTACGGGTCGGTGAAGGTGACCGTGGGCACCTTGGCGAGGAACCGGAACACCACCGTGATGAACAGCCCCAGGAAGCCCAGGGTCATGCCGATCTCGGGGATTCCGATGGGCGCAGATGCGAGGGCCTCGGCCGACACGTCACTGGTGATGTGCTCGTTGCCCCAGACGCTGGGGACCACCTGCATGTAGCGCTCCAGCCAGAGGCCGATGGCGATGACGGTGGTGACCGTGAGGTAGGCCGCCGGGATCTTCTTGAGACCGCGGGAGAGCAGCATCGACCAGGGCACCGCGAAGCACATCATGAAGACGACCTTGGACAGGGGCGCCCAAGGCTGCATCTCGGTGCGCATCAGCACGAACCCGATCTCCTCGGTCATGTTGCCGTACCAGATGGGCAGGTACTGCGCGAAGAGCGTGTAGCCCCAGAACATCGTCAGGCCGAAGGTGAGCTTGCCGAGGTCGTGGTACATGTTCGGCTTCATCAGGTGCTCGGCGCCCATCCACTTGCGGGCGATGAGCGAGAACATGCCCAGGTAGACCAGAGCGCTCCAGAAGCAGCTCATGAAGTACCAGGCCGGGTACATGTTCGCGAACCAGTGCGGCGACGCGGACATGCTCAGGTCTACCGCGATCATCGTGAAGACCACCGCGTAGGCGATGGCGATGAGCGGTGCGATGGAGGCCTGGGCCTTCGTGCTGGCAGCGATCTCGGCCTCGTCACCCTTCCAGCCGCCGATGAACTTGTCCCAGAAGGCCGGCGCGGTGCCGGAGATCTTGGACTTGGCGACGCCCAGGTCGGAGCGCAGGCTCGCCCGGATGAAGAGCAGGTCGAGCACGATGAGCACGCCGACGCCGACGACCATGCGCGCCATGAAGAAGCCCTCGGTGAGGTAGTGCTCCTTGTGGTGCGGGATGACGAAGCCGTCGTTGGCGGCCATCTCGGGCCAGTGGGTCCACTCGTAGATGTGCATGCCGCCGGCGAGCATCCACACGATGAGCAGCAGGTACATGGGGATGAGCATGAGGGCCATGCCCTCGGCGAGCCGCTTGAGGGGGCGACCCCAGCGGCCCTTCACCACCACGAAGGCGACGCAGAACATCATCGCGCCCTGCGCGATGCCTGCCCAGTAGAGGAAGTTGACCACGAAGGTCATCGCCACCCGGGTCGCGCCGCCCTCGACCGCGAAGAGGCCGAAGGCCGTCGCGAGCAGGCCCACCACCATCAGAGCGATGCCGCCCGATTTGACGATGCCGGGCACCTCTCGCGGGGTGCTGGCGAGGACCGGGGAGAAGTCGGGTCCGTGCGAAGCCATGATTACTCTCCCTCGCCGGCCGGCGGGGCGGGCGGGACGTAGGCGGCACCCTCGAGGGTGCGCAGGTAGGCGACGGTCGCCCACATCTCCTGATCGCTCATGGCCTGCTTGTAGCCGGGCATGAACGCGCCACCGTTTCGGATGGTCAGGTAGATGTAGCCGTCGGTGCGGCCCGGGCTCACCGAGCCAGCGCCGCTGAGCATGGGGGCGGGGACCGGGAAGCGCCGGATGCCCACATCGGGCTCGTTGCGCATGACCTCGGCGCCACCTTGGCCGTTCACGCCGTGGCAGGTCTGGCAGTAGACCTCGAACATGCGCTCACCCTGGGCCAGCGCCTGAGCGTCGGCCGCGTAGGGGTTCGTGAGCGCCTGCCCTTCGGGCGTGTCGCGGCTGTGGTTGGCCACGTACCGGGACCGAGAGACGGCGCCCTCGGGGGGCGGCTGCATCACCCACTCGTACGCGCGAAGATAGGCCGCATCGACCATGTCGATGTCCCACGGGAAGGCCCAGGCGGTCGTACTGAGGGCGAGGAGGGCGCCGGCACCCAGCAGAGTGCGGCGGACCTTGGTGTTGCGGGTGCTAGGCATGGGCCGCCTCCTGGTCCATTCCGGAGAGCTCGATGGCGCCCGTCTCACTGAGGATGCGGCGGACGCGCGCTGCGTCGGCCGGCACCAGGCCGTTGAGCACCAGCCCGAACTTGTCGTCCGAGAACCGGGGGTCGGTGACCTCCACCTGCAGGTTGTTGGCCGGCAGGCGGCACATGGTGAGCAGGCCGACGAGGGTGAACAGGCACCCCATCAGCACGGTCGCCTCGAAGGTGATGACCATGAAGGCCGGGATCGACACCAGCGGCTTGCCGGCGGGGATGATCATGGGCCAGTTGAGGTGGGTCAGTGAGCAGACCGAGAAGCCGCCCACCGCGCCGAAGAGCGCGCCGGTCAAGGTGAACCACCGGACCGGGCTGGGCCGGCCCTCGTAGATGAGCTCTTCGATCTCGTGGCGGGGGAGGGGGGCGGTCACCACCATGTCGGTGAAGCCCGCCTTCTTCAGCTGGTCGATCCCCTCCACCAAGCAGTCGAGGTGCGCATACACGCCCTTGATGCTGCCGGGGGTCGGGGTCGCGGGTGCGAAGACGCTGGCGCTCATGCTGCCACCTCATCGGACTTGAGCGGGGGCCGCACCAGCTCCTTGATCTCGGCGATGGCGACGCTGGGCATGATCTTGATGAACATGACGAACCAGAGGCCGAACCAGCCGAAGGAGCCGACGAGGATGCCCCACTCGATGTAGGTCGGGGTGTAGTAGGTCCAGGACGCGGGGTCGTACTGGTGCGCCAGCGAGCTGGCGATGATGTTGAAGCGCTCGAACCACATCCCGATGTTGATGAAGATCGAGATGATGAAGAGGCCGGCGTACGACGTCCGCACCTTCTTGAACCACCAGACCAGCGGGATGATGCAGTTGCAGGTCACCATGGTCCAGAAGACCCAGGCGTACTCACCGACCGCCCGGTACACGAACACGCCCCACTCGTACGGGTTGTCGGAGTACCACGCGATGTAGTGCTCGACGCCGTAGGCGTAGGTCAGGATGGACCCGGTCAGCAGGCACATCTTCGCGAGCTGCTCGAAGTGCCAGATGTTGATGTACCGCTCCCACTTGAAGATGAGCGTCATCGGCACGAGCAGCGTGATGACCATCGCGCAGCCGGAGAAGATGGCGCCGGCCACGAAGTAGGGGGGGAACAGCGTGCTGTGCCAACCCATGGTCTGCGCCATCGCGAAGTCCCAGGACACCACGCTGTGCACGGAGAGCACCAGCGGGGTCGCGAAGGCGGCGAAGAAGCCGTAGGCCGCCATGTAGTGGCGCCATTGCCGGTCGGTACCGCGCCAGCCCAGCGACAGGGCCGTGTAGACCTTGTTGATGCTGCCCGTGGTGCGGTCACGGACCGCCGCGAGGTCGGGGATCAGGCCGATGTAGAAGAAGATGCTCGAGACGGTGAAGTACGACGACACCGCGAACACGTCCCACATCAGGGGCGACTTGAAGTTCTGCCAGAGCTGACGCTGGTTCGGGTACGGGAACAGCCAGTAGGCGTTCCAGGCCCGCCCGACGTGAATCGCCGGGAACAGCGCCGCGGTCATGACCGCGAAGATGGTCATGGCCTCGGACGCTCGGTACACGCCCGTCCGCCACTTGCTCCGGAAGAGGAACAAGATGGCGGAGATCAACGTGCCTGCGTGGCCGATGCCGACCCAGAACACGAAGGTCGTGATGTAGACGCCCCAGAAGACGGGCGGCTGGTAGCCAGCCACGCCGAGGCCCTGGGTGAGCTGGAGGAACCAGCAGTACCCGCCGATGGCGAGCAGGGCCAAGCTCAAACCGAGCAGGCCGAGGTAGCCCGCCGACGGCTTGAAGAGGGGCCGGAGGATGTCGCGTGTGACCGCGCCGTAGGTGAGGGTCTTCACGATGCGCTCCTAGTGGTGTGCGCCGTCGGAACCATGGTCGCCAGCGGCCTCGTGGCCCCCACCTTCGTGGGTGTCACCGTGGCCGCCGCCGTGGCCACCGCCGTGGCCGTGCAGCTTGCTGGGAGAGTGGGAGATGCGCGCCAAGTAGCGGACACCGGGCTTGGTGTTCAGCTCGCCGAGCATCGCGTAGGCGCGAGGCTCCTGCCAGAGCTTGGACACGGCGCCAGCGGGGTCCTTGGCGTTGCCGAAGGTGATGGCGTCCGACGGGCAGGCCTGGGCACAAGCGGTGAGCTTGAGCAGCGCGCTGTCGGGGACGGTCTCACCGTCGTCGCGGTACTGGTCCTTGATGTCGCGGAGGCGGTGCACACAGAACGTGCACTTCTCCATCACGCCCATCTCCCGAGTCACGATGTCGGGGTTGAGCATGAGGTTGTACGACTCGGGCCACCGGTACGTGTGGAAGTTGAACCGCCGCGCCGTGTAGGGGCAGTTGTTCGCGCAGTACCGGGTGCCGACGCACCGGTTGTAGACCATGGCGTTGAGGCCATCGAGGTTGTGGTACGTGGCGAGCACGGGGCACACGCCCTCACAGGGGGCGTGGGAGCACTGCTGGCAGACGTTCATCTGGAAGCGAACGTCGGGCTCTTCGGCGTCACCCTCGAAGTAGCGGGAGAGGCGAATCCAGCCCATGTGGCGGGCGTAGCGGATCTGCTCGGGGCCCACGAACGGGATGTTGTTCTCGGCGAAGCAGGCGGTCTCGCATGCGCCGCAGCCCGTACACCGGTTGTTGTCCACCGCCATCGCGAAGCGATAGGTCGGGTGGTCCGGCTCCGGGTACATGTCGTTCATGCCCGCATCGGTCAGGCGCTTGTCGACCGGCACGTGGTGCGCGGGGACGATGCTGGCCGGCGCGCCGGCCTTGCCCATGTCGTCTACGCTGACCGCGAAGTTGACGCCGCGGTCTTCGAGGGTCTTGCTGCCGATGTAGGCGAAGAGGTTCTGCTCGCCCGACTGGCTCACCTTGGCGCGGGCGCCGAGCGAGAGGCCGCCGCTCGCGGCGTCCACGTTGCTCTTGAAGAGCCCCATCGGGTTGGCGCCGAACTTGGCGTAGCGGCCGCTGTCGCGGTGGCCGTTGCCCAGCACCACCGCGACCGTGTCGGCGGCGATGGTCGGAGAGGCGAACCAGCCGATGTCGATGGAGCCGGCGTCGGTGGCGAGCGTGATGCCCTTTCGCTCGTCGAGGCCGAGCTTGGCCGCGGTGTCGGGGTGGATCTCAGCCCAGGTGCCCCAGGTGTACGAGGTCAGAGGCTCGGGGACCTCTTGCGCCCACGGCTTGTTCGCGTGCCGACCATCCAAGATGAACGGGTGCGGGAAGGCGGTGAGCACCAGGCCGTCACCGGCCGCCCCGGCGCCTTCGAGACCTTCTGGACCGACGCCCTGCAGCGCGGCGGCGTCTTCCTCGCCGTCTCCAAGCCGGCCGCCTTCGGCCTCGCGAAGGCCCCCGACACCGCCGCCGCGACGCCGGCCGGTGACGGCCTGGTGCTCACCGCCTTCCCGCACCCGTTCATCTTGGATGGTCGGCACGCGAACAAGCCGTGGGCGCAAGAGGTCCCCGAGCCTC
>JBDQIL010000194.1:0-7023 GCA_040264415.1 Myxococcota bacterium | reverse complement strand
GGGCTGAGCAGCAGCGAGAAGCCCCACGCGCTCATGGTGGCCAAGAAGGCGATCCCAAGCCCGTCGATGGGCGGGTGGCCGAGGGCGGGCAGGAAGTGGCCCGCGAGGGTGAAGAGCCCGGCGAAGAGTGCCCAGCCCAGCAACACCTTCGACTTGCGCAGGGCCTCGGCCCCCGACGAGTACATGGCCTTGACGGTCTCGGCGGTGGCGGTGCCGGTGGGGAACCGCAGCTTCTCGACGAGCACCATCTGCCTGCGGAGCGGCACGGCGAAGAAGACGCCCAGGTAGGCGACCGACAGCGCCCAGACCGACAGCTCCCACCACTTGAACTCGAAGCCCAGCATGCCCATCGCGGGGATGGCCGCGAGGAGGCCGGCGGCCGAGGTCATCGAGCCAGCGGCGGATCCTGCGGTCTGAGTGATGTTGTTCTCGAGGGCGCTGTAGGGGGTCTTGGTGGGCAGCACCTTGAACAGGGAGAAGCCCAGGATGGCGGCGATCAGCGAGCCGCCGAGCGACCAGCCGGTGCGCAGGCCCAGGTAGATGTTCATGGCCGAGACCACGCAGCCCAGCAGGCAGCCGCCGAGCACGGCCCGCAGCGTGAACTGGGTCTCGCCGGGGGCGGGGAAGTAGATCTGGTCGGACGCCGGGGCGTCGTCGAGGGCGGGATCGGGCATGACGGCTCCTTCGAAGGCGGGCCATTAGCCGGTGCTTCCGGTTGGCGCGAGGTCCCCCTCGGGTGACACTTGACAAGTCAATGAGCTACCTTGAGTCCAAATGAAGAAGTTGGAGTCGCCCATGCCCGCCCGTCTTCGCTGGCTGCCGCTGTTGGTGACCGCTTCGGCCCCGGCCCTCGCGGCCGAACCGGTCCCCGATCGCCCCTTCCTCACGCCCTCCGGCGCGCTGGTGGCCGGTCGCTCCTTCGAGGTCGAGGCGGGGGGCGCGTGGCTGGGCGACCGCTTCGGCGCGCCGCTGCGGGCCAAGGTCGGGCTGGGCGCCTTCGAGCCGCGACTGGGCGTCGATCTCGCGGGCCTCGGGTCTGGCGCTCCAGGTCTGAACGCCGGCCTCAAGTTCGGGCTGATCCAGCAGCAGGGCGTGCAGATCGCGGGGTACGGCCAGTCTGTGGTGCCCCTCGGCGTCGGCGACGTGTGGTCTGGAGAGCTGGGGGGGGCGCTCACCGCGCGGCTCGACAGCGGCGCCCAGGTGCGGCTAAACGCGGGCTGGGCGTTGGTGGGCGCCGGCGGCCGGGCCGTCTCGGCCGGGGCTCCGCTCCGGGGGCTGGTGTCGGCCCCGCTCGGTCGGCGGCTCCACCCCTTCGGCGAGGTCGAGGCCATCGTGGGTGGGGGCGCGCCCGACTGGACCGTACAGGGCGGCCTGGGCCTCCAGCCGACCGAGAGCCTGATCTTCGACGCGGGGATCGGCTGGGACCTGGGTCAGCGAACCCCGCTCGTCCAGGTGGGCCTGACGGCGAATGCAGGCGGGTTGAAATAGTCCGCGGGCCGAGGCGTTGGAGCAGACGGTCGAGACAGCTCCGCTCCTCGTCGGCTCCCGTTTGACCGCCCTTCTCTGCCCCGCTGGGACCATCGTCAAGACAGAGGAGACACCTGAGGCCCCACCGCCTTCGGACGCGGAGGCGGCCCAGCGCCGGGCCCTGGGGCGTCCGGCGGTTGACAAGCGGCGGGTGGGACGCAACAGTCGGCCGGCCCTCTCCGCGCGCGCGAAGCGCGGAGACCGCATTCGAGGACCCCATGGCTCCCGCTCTGGCTGAGACCGTCTTGCACGACCCGCCCCCGGTGCGTCTCCGCTTCGAAGTGGACGCCGGTCACGCTGAGCCGGTTCGGGTGCACGGAACCAACTGGCTGCACGCCCTCGGCGCGGCGCTGCAGTGCATGGGGCAGCAGGCCGCCCCGGCGCGCTTGGCCGCCGAGACGCTGCCCAACCGCATCGTCATCGCTCACGACATCGACCGTGGCGCGCGCTACATCGTCCGGCCGATCTGGAGCTGAACCCTCGGCAGCCGGGAGCCCCTGTGTGGATCCGCCACGTCTCGCCCGTCGTGCAGCGAAACCGCGAGCCCATCCTCGAGGTTCTGCGCCGGGTGCTGCCCGCCCGAGGCACCGTGCTCGAGGTGGCCTCGGGCACCGGCGAGCACGCGGTGTACTTCGCCGAGGCCCTGCCCGACCTGCGCTGGCAGCCCTCCGACCCCGACCCGCGCTCCCGCTGGAGCATCACGTCGTGGACCGAGCACGCCGGCGTCGCGAACGTGGCCCCGCCGCTCGCTCTCGACACCCGCGACGCCTGGCCGGTCGAGGCGGCAGACGCGGTGGTGGCCATCAACATGGTCCACATCTCGCCGTGGCCGTGCACGCTCGCGCTGCTCGCCGGCGCGGCGCGGGTGCTGTCCTCAGGGGGCCCGCTGGTGCTCTACGGCCCGTACCGGGTCGACGGCGTGCACACCTCCGCCGGAAACACCGCCTTTGATGCCGCGCTTCGAGAGCGCGACCCCGCTTGGGGGATCCGCGACGTGGCGGATGTGGCCGCCGCGGCCGCTGCGGTGGGCCTGCCGCTGGTCGAGCGCGTGCCCATGCCCGCCAACAACCAGAGCCTGGTCTTTCGTCGGTCGGAGTGACCGCGACGCTCAGTCGGCGCCGACCTCGACCTCATAGACCGCCGCGTCGATCACGACCCGCTCGCCGGGACCGAGCACCCGCCGACGGCCGCCCCACGCCAGGTGCACGGCGCCGTCGTGCCAGCGGGCGTGCACGGGGGTTCGGCCCAGCCGAAGGGCCGCCGGGTCACCAGACGGCACCCCGAGCACCGTCGCGCGGCGGGTGTCGCGGTCGGCCCCGAGGATGCGGAGGAGCAGTGGCTGGCCCGGGCTCTGGGTGAGGTCGAGGCGCGACACGCGGTCGACCTGGCCGCCGGGCCCCACGTGATCGATCTCCACCCGCGTGGTGCCGCCGGCCAGCGGCACCCGCACCCGCACGTTCACGCCACCGAGGGCCGTGATCGCGGCCTCGCGGAGCGTGGTGAGCACCCGCACGTGATCGGTGATCTGGTGCGGGCGCTCGCCCGTGCGCAGATCGGGCAGCACCAGGCCGGCCCCCTCGTGGTTGCCGAGGGTCACGGTCTCACCGGGTTGCAGCCGCCACCCGACCAGCCGCAGCCGGGCTCGCTGGCTCAGCCCGGCGTCGGCGTCGGACGCCGAGACGGCGCGGACCCCCCGTGGGCTGGCCCCGGAGCCGTCGCGCCGCAGGTCGGGGTGGTCAGCGAGGGAGACCTCGAGGGAGTCTTCGGACAGGCTGGGCTGCAGGCGCGGGCGGGGCGGCGCGGGGCCACGCTCGCCGAGACTGGCTGCCACGGGCGCGTCACCGGGCCCTGGCGCGCGCGTGACCCGGGGGAGCCCGGTGGACGACGGCGGCGCGTCGAAGGTCATGGCGGCCGCGAGGTCGGTGGCGCGCAGGGGCCCCACGTCGCGCGGCTGGTCGCGGACCGGGCGCGGCTCTGTGGCGGGCGGGTAGTCGACCTCGAGCACGCAGTTCCCCACCAGGATCTCGTCGCCCGGCCGGAGATCGAGGTTGGGGGAGGGCTGGTCGCCCGTGCGGTCTCCCACCGGGGGCAGGCTCTGCACGAGGCCGCCCCGGCGGACGAAGGTGTAGCAGCCGCGCGACAGCGCGTGCAGGAGGGGCTCGCCGGTGAGGTCGATCTCGGCGTGCTCGGCCGCCACCATGATGGCGTCGAGGTAGAAGCGCGCCCGCGGCAGCGCGCCGTGGCGCGATCGGATGTGGGTGCCGTCGCCGATCTCGGGGCGCCAGTGGATGTTGCCGTTCCAGGGGTCGTCCGGCAGCCGGACGCGACACCGCGACGAGCGGCCCACCCGCAAGCGGCCACCGAAGACCGCGTGCATGGCGTCGCCGCTGCGGCGGATCTCTGCGAGGTAGGGCCAGCCCTCGGCGTCGATCTGGCGGAGGTCGCGCAGGTTGAGCGACGCGCCGGGCAGGCGCAGGTGATGGTCGCCCACGAGCGCCCGCACGTCGCCCGCGTCGAGGGGCACGCGGTCGAGCTTCACGCCGAAGGTGAGCGCCTGCAGGCTGATCTGCCGACCGCGAACCTTGACGACGGCGACGGGGTCTTCGAGCCGGCTGGCCACGCGACCGTCGGCCGAGATGGACACGTCGTAGCCGTCGATGAACTTGGAGAAGTGGACGACTTGCAGCAGCACGCCCTGCTCGCGCAGGCTCAAGATGCGGCTCTCGACCGAGGTGGGCTCGATGCCGCCGGCGCCGGCGAGCCCCGGCGGCTCGCTCGCGCTGTCAGGCTCGCCGACGGTGCCGATTCGCTCGAAGGCGCGGTGCTCGAAGGTGCGCCCATGCAGGGTCACCTCGTCGAGGAGCCCCAGGTTGAGGGCCGGATCGGGCGTGGGCCGCGACGGCACGATGGCCAGGTACAACAGGGCCCGCTGGTCTCCCTCGAGGATGGCGAGCACCGGCTGACCCCCGCGCCCGGGCCGGCTCTCCACCCGGTACCGGTCGCGCAGCTCGGGGTGGATGAGGTGCACCAGCCGGTCGCGGTCGGTGCGTCGCAGCTGGTAGAGCGCGGGGTGGGGCAGGCGTTCGTGGCGGGCGTTGTCGAGCCAGTGGTTGCCCAGCGTGAGCAGGCGCTGGTCGCCGTGCAGGGTGGCGAGCCGCGACCAGCCGGGCTCTCCGGGGGCGAAGGCCAGCACGTCGTAGAGCGGGGCGGCGGTGGTCTCGGCCCCGAGGTGCAGGTTCGGGAGCAGCCCGCTGACCGCGTCGCCCGCGCGCAGGCCCAGGTCGTCGCCGACCAGCTCGGGGCCGCCGTCCATGATCACCCGGAAGTGGACCGGCCGGGCCGGGGCCCCCACGCCGTTGGCGAGGCACCAGGCCCGGAAGCGCTCGCGCAGCATCTTGCGGGCGCCCAGCAGCCACTGATCGCCGTGCTGGCGGGTGGCGCGTACCCAGTCGGGCCGATTCACCACCATCAGGATGTCGGAGAGGCGCCCCAGCACCGCGTCGGGCTCCTCCATCAGGTGACGCCGCAGGCCCGCTCGCCCGCTCGGGGCGGGGCCGTCCCACAGGGCCGCGGGGTCGGCGACCAGGTCTTCGGTGGTGTGATGCCGCCGCAGGTGCTGGTCGAAGAAGGCCAGCCCGGGCAGTCCCGGTAGGACGCGCTGGGCGTCGCCGGAGAGACCGCGGGTGCGGCCGGAGCCGAGGAGGTCGGAGGGAGGCATGGTCGGCTCTCCCTAATGGACCGCAGGCCACCAAACACCCCCTGGAGAGGCCCTGGGTGACGGTCGCTGACAAATTTGGCGGAGGATTTCGACCCCCTCGGTCGTTGTAGAGGTGCACCCACCGTCGGAGGTCCCATGACGACGCCCCGGAATGCCCCTGGACTGGTCGATGCTCGCGCCCTGCTCGAGCTCGCCGGCTTCGCTCTGTGCCACGGTGTCTGGACCCTCCACGACGGGGCCCCGCTCCCCCCGAACCTGCTGGTGGAGGGCGCAGACGGGCGGGCCCTGGCGCAGCTCCCCGCGGTCAACCACGGCGACTCGCTCATCCTCTGTCGCGGGAACGTCGACAGCCTGGGCGCGGCCCTGCGGCGGTCGGCCATCGTCTACGACGGCTATGTGCGCGAGGGCGGCGAGCCCGTGGACTGCGTGATCGTCGAGGCCCGCGTGGGCGGCCACCCCGAGGTGATCACGGTGGTGCAGCGCTACCGCCCGGCCGACGACCCAGCCGGCTTCGCCATCCTCGGGCGTCCGCTCTTCGGCGGTCGGCTGGCCCAAGATCTGCGCGTGCGGGCCGAGGGCTTCATCGACCGCGGCATCGGGCAGCACCCGGCGGCGGTCGAGCTGTGGAGCGGCTCTTGGGAGCCCGAGGCGGTCGACCTGCGCCGCACCGCGTAGGGCTCAGCCCTTCCAGGCCGCGGGCGTCCAGGCCGCGGCGTCGCCCAGCCGATCGTGCAGGGCGGCGTCGAGCAGGGCGTCGATGTAGGTCCAGGGCCGCCGGCCGATCCGCAGGCAGCCCTCGATCAGCGAGGCCCAGGTGATGGCGGTCTGAAGAGACACCTCGGCGACCGGCCGCCACACCACCGGGGGCTCCTTGATGGCGGGGGGGGCTTCGGCGCGCAGCCGGCCGCGCGCGTCGAGGGGGTCGAGGTTGCGCCAGTTCTCGGCTCCATAGGTGGCCGCCCGCTCGACGTGGGTCTCGGGGGAGGCGGAGCGGTGGGCGTCGAGCCAGGACTTGAGCTCGGCGGTGGCGGTCTTCATGGCTGCGAGGTCGGGGTCGGCGGTCCAGGCCCGTTGCACCTGCAACGCTCGATGCAGGCCCATCCCGGCGGGCCGGGGCTGCCACGGCAGCGCGATGGCCAGCCGTCGCCGGAGCACCCCCCACTGGCCCCGACGGCTGCGGCCCGACGCGTCGCGCGCCCAGGCGTCGGTGGGGCTGCCGTCGACCGTGGCGCGGTCGAGCAGGGCCTGGCCGTCGGTGTCGGCGCCGTCCGCGCCCGCGGGGATCAGCAGGAAGCGGTCGCCGGACGTCACGGCGAAGACCTGCCCCGAGCGGGCGCGCCCGCCGTCGAACCACGTGGCCGCCACGCCGGCGTCGGTCGTGAGGCCCTTGGCTCTGGTGAGCTCTTGGCGGAGCCGCGCCATGACGGGCTGCACCGCCGCGGCGGCGCGATCGAGGGCCCGACCGAGGTGGCCCGGCTTGAGCGATGGGCCGATCACCGACAGGCTGCGGGCGCTCTCGGCGAGGCTCGCGCCGTCGCCGAAGGTCACCTCCGCCAGCCGAGCGACATAGCCGTTGCCCAGCGGGGTGCGGCCTGCGGCGAACGCGGGCCAGCGCCCGCGCACCCCCTCGAGGTCGAGGTCGGGCCGGATGGGGCAGCGGAACTGGGCCACGGTCACGCGGAGCGACTCATACCGTTGATATCGAAAGTCGGTGCGGTCCTCGGTGCGCTCTCGCATGCGCTCCCTCTCGACCCCGCCGGGCCCCTCGCGCTGGTCGG
>JBDQIL010000193.1:0-7032 GCA_040264415.1 Myxococcota bacterium | reverse complement strand
GGCTGTGCAGCGCGCTGCACGCCGACCCCCGGCTGTCCAGCGCCCTGCTCACCCACGGCGACCCCACGAACCTCCCCATCGATCGCAACCTCTGGGATCTCGCCGCGTCGCTGGTGTCGGGGCCGGGCGACGGCCGGCTCGGGGTCGCCGACGCCAAGGCGCTCTTCGCCCAGCTCGACGCCGACGGAGTCTACAGCGATGACGAGAAGCGCACGCTGTACTGGGTGCGAAAGGAGATGACCTGGACCGAGGCCGGCGACCGCACGTTCCGCCAGCTGGTTCGGCAGGCTGCGGCGGGTCGGCGCAGCGGGTCGGCGGCGCCGGCCGCAGACAGGGCCGCGGGCTCGACCGCGGCCGCCCTCGAGCGACAGGGCGTGCCCCGGCTCGTCGTCGTCGCAGACCAGGCGGAGATCGCGCGGCAGGAGAACCTCACGGGGCCGAGCTTCCTGTCGGCGCTCGAGGCCGGGGTTCGGAGCTTGCTCCACGACACCGACGACTGGGAGAGCCCCCTGGCGCTGCTGGTCAACGATCCACCCGACGGGGTGACCTTCACCGACGACCACACCCCCACCGACCACGTGCGGGCGTGCATGAACAGCGGCACCTCGGTGCTGTCGTTGGTGCCATTGGCCTACGACGCCCACCGAGCGTCGGGCCATGAGAGCGCCTACGACGGCCCCATGGGCCCCGAACAGGGCGAACACATCGAGCAGAACTGGGCCTTTCACCTGAAGCTCGACGACTGGCCGGTCCAGTTCTGGGCCATCGTGCCGCGCGCGGGCGGCTGGGCCTACAACTACGGCTTCGAATGACCCGAGGGCGCGGGGCCCGGGCTCGGGTGCGCCGTTGCGGGGCACCTCGGTGACGTCCGGGGCGGGGGCGTGAGGCGCTGCGACCGCCGCAATAGGTGCCCGCATGATCACCGCCACCGACCTGTCCAAGACCTACGGCACCCGCGTGCTGTTCTCCGGCTGCAACCTCCAGCTCGACAAGGGCCAGCGGGTGGGCATCGTCGGCGCCAACGGCGCCGGCAAGTCCACCTTGCTGCGCATCCTCATCGGCGAAGAGGACTCGTCGGGGGGCACGGTCAACCGCATGGGCGCGGCCCGCGTGGGCGTGCTCGACCAGGACTGGTTCTCGGTGGAGGAGGAGCGCGTGCTCGACGTGGCCATGAGCGGCGACGCCGAGCTGTGGGCGGCCATGGCCGAGAAAGAGGCCATGCTCGACGACCCAGACGCCTTCGACGTCGACCGCTTCGGAGAGCTCGAGGACACCATCCAGCGGCTCGACGGCTACGGCGCCGAGGCCCGCGCGGCCGAGATCCTGGTGGGCCTGGGCATCGAGAACGACAAGCACGACCAGCCCATGTCGGCCCTGTCGGGGGGCTACAAGCTGCGCGCGCTCTTGGCTCGCACCCTGGCCAGCAAGCCCGACGTGCTGCTGCTCGACGAGCCCACCAACCACCTCGACATCTTGGCCATCGCGTGGCTCGAGCGCTTCTTGCAGAGCTTCTCGGGCCTGGTGGTCGCGGTCAGCCACGACCACCGCTTCCTCGACGCCATCTGCACCCACATCCTCGACGTCGACTACGAGCAGGTGATCTCCTACAAGGGCAACTACACCGACTTCGTGAAGCGCAAGGAGGAGGAGCGGGCCCGGCTCGAGAACGAGATCTCCAAGCGCGAGAAGGAGATCGACGACCACAAGGCCTTCGTGGCGCGCTTCAAGGCCAAGGCCACCAAGGCCCGGCAGGCCAGCAGCCGGCAGAAGCGGCTCGAGAAGATCGAGATCACGCCGCTGCCGCAGTCGAGCCGCCGGCACCCCCACTTCAAGCTGGCGGCCCGCCGCCCGAGCGGCCGCGAGGTGCTCGACGTGAAGGGCGTGGGCAAGGCCTACGACGACCACATCGTGCTGATGGACGTGAGCTTCAAGGTGCACCGCGGCGAGCGCGTGGCCATCATCGGCGCGAACGGGGTGGGCAAGTCCACCCTGCTCAAGATCCTGGTGGGGCAGCTCGAGGCCGACGAGGGCGAGTCGAACTGGGGCTACGAGGCCGACGCCGGCTACTTCCCCCAAGACCACGCCGAGGCCCTGGGCGACCCCACCGCGTCGGTGTCGGAGTGTCTGTGGGAGGCCTGCCCGATGGAGCCCGTGGGCGCCATCTACGGTCGCCTGGCCGAGGTGCTCTTCAGCCGAGACGACGCCGACAAGGTGGTGGAGAACCTGTCCGGCGGCGAGGGCGCGCGCCTGCTGTTCGCCCGAATCGCGGCGGTCAAGCCCACCGTGCTGGTGCTCGACGAGCCCACCAACCACCTCGACCTCGAGGGCATCGAGTCGCTGTCCGAGGGTCTGAAGGCCTACGACGGCACCGTGATCTTCGTCAGCCACGACCGGTGGTTCGTGGACAAGCTGGCCACCCGAATCATCGAGCTGCGCGAGGACGGCATCGAGGACTTTCGCGGCACCTACGCCGAGTTCCTGGCGCGCACCGAGGCCGATGACCACCTGGACCGACAGGCGGTGGTGGCGGCGGCGCGGGGCCAGAAGAAGGGGGGCTCGCAGAGGGGCGGCGGTCGCTCGGCGCGTCGCTGACCTGCTCTGCGGCAGGATAGGGGGCCGCCATGCTGGCGCTCCTCCCGCTGCTGTCCGCCCTCTCGGCCCCCGCCGCCGAGCCCACCTTCACCCCTGCGGTGCAGTTTCGGCCTCGCTACGCCTTCGACACGGGCCGCGACCGCGCGCCGGGGGGCGAGGTCTCCTTCGTCACCCACCGCGCGCGCCTGGGCGGCACCGCCACCCTGGGTGATGTCTCGCTGCGGCTGGTCTTTCAAGACGTGCGCGCGTGGGGCGAAGAGCTGAACACCCGCCGCGACTTCAGCGCCGATGGCATCGATCTGCCCATCGGGGTGCTCTCGGTCTCCCTGGGCGACGTCGAGCTGCGGGTGGGCCGCGACGAGATCGAGCTGTTTCAAGAGCGGCTGGTCGCGCGGGCGGAGTGGCGGCAGCCCGGCCGGCACCTCGACGGTGGGCGGGCCCTGTTCACCCCCGAGGGGGCCTCGGCCGAAGCGGCGATGATGATCGTCTCGGACGGCGACACCTTCGCCTTCGCCGCGCAAGACCAGGTGGTGGCCGACACCGGCGACGCCCTGCTGGGGTGGGTGCGGGGCGGCATCGACCGTGACGGCCTGTTGGCGCAGGCCATCGTGCTGGGCGACGCCAACCAGCAGGTCGAGGGCCAAGAGCTCTGGCGCCTCACCCCCGGCGTGCACGTCGAGGTGGGCGACGGTGCGCTGAAGGGCCAGCTCGAGGGCTACGGTCAGGTGGGCGCGGTGGGCGACGCCACCACGCTGGCGGCCTGGATGGTGGGCGCGCGGGGCACCTGGGCGGCCGCCGATGTGGCCCTCAAGCCCTCGGTGACCCTGGGCTACGACGGCATCTCGGGTGACGCCGACCCCGCCGATGGCCGCGCCACCACCTTCAACACCCTGCAGGGCGCCAACCACCGCTACTACGGCCACATCGACATCGCGATGTTCTCGCAGGGCGGCATCGCCGACGGCCGGGGGCTGCACGACGCGCGCCTCGACCTGGCCGTGAAGCCCGCCGAGGCCGTCACCCTCAAGCTCGACCAGCACGCCTTCGCCACCATGGCGGGTGAGGCGGGGCTGCTCGCCACCGAGACCGACCTGCACGTGGTCTGGAAGGCCGCCGAGGGGCTCACGGCCACCGCCGGCGGCGCGGCCTGGCTGCCCCTCGAAGACCCCACCGACCCGGCTGAGCTGTGGGCCTACGTGATGCTCGACGCGGCGTGGAGCGGCCCCACCGTGGGTCGCTGAGGTCTGGGTCGCTGAGGTCCGGGTCGCTGAGGTCTGGGTCGCTGACCGGTCCCGGCCGCCGCTACATCAGCACGCCCTGCGGCTGAACCTGCACGGCGGGCGGCAGGTCGGTGTGGCCCAGCCGCTCGCGCAGGTTGCGCTCGATCTTGATGGACAGCGCGTGCAGCGGCAGGCCGTTGTAGAACAGGCTGAAGGGGTCTTCGAGCACGCGGCCCGCCTCGCTGATGAGCGCGAAGGCCAGGCACACCAACATGTTCAGCGGGATGGCCACCCAGCCCAGCTCGTGCACCATGGCGAAGGGCAGCATGATGCTGAAGGTGCGGATGAGCAGCTCCACGATGAAGCCCACCCCGCGCGGCAGGGGCGTGCCCTTGATGCGCTCGCAGCCGCCTTGGATGTTGAGGAAGTCCATCAGCGTCTGGTCCATCGACTCGAGCCGGTGGCTGTCGAGGCGGCCGGCGTCGTTGAGCGGCACCAGGGCCTCGAGCTGCCGGTGGAGCAGGGCGTGGGTGAGGTTGGTGCTCTGGCGCAGGCCGGGCTCGTCTTCGGCGAAGCGCACGAAGTCGGCGTCGGAATAGGGGTCGTGGCCGCGCAGCAGGCAGCGCAGGGCGTGCACATAGGCCACGTGGCGCTGCACCAGGGCCTCGGTGACCGCCCGGTCTTCGGGCTTGAGGTACTGGATGACCTGGCTGCTCCAGTGGCGGGACGAGTTGATCATGCGCCCCCAGAGCTTGCGGCCCTCCCACCAGCGGTCGTAGGCCTGGTTGGCGCGGAACGATGCGAAGATGCCGATGGCGGCGCCCACGATGGAGACCGGCATCACCGGAAGCTCGAGGAAGCTCAGGCCGGCCGGCTCGATGAGCGCCCAGGCCGCGGTGGCGGCGACGCCGTAGTAGGCGATGCTCTTCCACTGCCACTGAAGGACGCCCCAGGGGCGGCTGGTGAACTCCATCGTCATCATGGCGGGCTCCGGGGTTGGTGGACCGGGCTAACCCGCGCGGCGCGGGCGGCAGGGGGCCGGGATCTACGCCGGCAGTCGGCCCTCGACCCGCGCGCTGGCGCCGGTCCAGGCCACGGCGCGGCCCCCCAGCCGGCGGCGCACCGCGGCGTCGATGGCGGCCAGGGTGGTGGCGTCGAGGTGAGCGGACAGCCGGTCGCGGTAGCCGCCGGAGCGCGGCGCCAGCCAGCGGTCGAGCACGGCGTCGGTGACCTGGAGCGTGTGGCGGGTGGGCACCAGGCGGGCGGTGGCCGGCAGCCCGGCGTCGGTCACAGCCTGCGCCAGGGTGTCTGCGGTGTGGCGGGTGAGGGGGTCGGCGGGATCGGTGTAGACCGCCTCTTCGGCGGCCGCCCACGCGTCGTGCACCCCGTCGGCCAGGGCGCCCGTCGGCACCAGCGCGCTCAGGCGCTGGGTGTGCCGGGCCAGGGCCTCGACCACCACGAGGCGCCCGCCGGGCAGCAGCAGGGCGGCCAGCTGCGCCAAGAGGGGCGCGAGGTCGGGGGCCCGCACCAGCACGTCGCGGCCCACGATGCGGTCGAAGCGCACGTCGCCCACCGCCGCGGGCAGGTCGCCGGTGACCACCTGCGGGCGCTTCAGCTCGGGCAGGCGCGCGGCCAGGCCCTGCAGCGCCTGTGCGCGGTCGGGGCGGTGGGCCCAGGCCCAGACCCCGCCTTCGGGCACCCGGCGCAGGGCCTCCCAGGTGAGCAGCCCGGTGCCCGGCTCGAGGTCGAGCACGAGGTGGTGGCGCTGTACCGCCAAGCCGTCGAACAGGGCGTCGCGCAGGCTGGCCAGCCGCTCGCTCGCCGCTGATGCGGTGCGCTGCAGCCAGCGGTCGAGGCGGGGGTCGGCGGGGCCGGTGGTGAGCTGCTCGACCGGCGCCAGCCCGGCGTTCTCGACCATAGCGGCGAGCTGGGCCTCGCGTCGCCGAGCCAGGGTGGGGCCCACCTCTCCCTCCCAGCCCTGGTCGGAGGGCTGCCAGAACAGCCGCCCACGCAGGGCGTCGGGCAGGTACTGCTGGGCCACCCAGTGGTCGCGGTAGGCGTGGGGGTAGAGGTAGCCCTCACCGTGGCCGAACCCCTCCTTGTCGCGGGTGCCGTCTTTGAGCGGGGTGGGCACGTCGCCCGACCGCTCCTGGGCCACCGCGTTCAGGGCGTCGAAGAAGGCCATGCTGCTGTTGCTCTTCTGCGTGGCCGCCAAATACAGCGTGGCGTGGGCGAGGTGGTAGCGTCCCTCGGGCAGCCCCACCCGGTCGAAGGCGGCCGCGCAGCTCTCGACCACCGAGATGGCGTGGGGGTCGGCCAGGCCGATGTCTTCGCAGGCCAGGATGATGAGCCGGCGGAAGATGTAGCGGGCGTCTTCGCCGGCGTAGACCATGCGGGCCAGCCAGTACAGGGCCGCGTCGGGGTCAGAGCCCCGCACCGACTTGATGAAGGCGCTGATGGTGTCGAAGTGGGCGTCGCCCTCTTTGTCGTAGAGCACGGCGCGCTGCTGGATCGACTCCTCGGCCACCGACAGGTCGATGATCTGCACGCCCGAGGCGTCGGCGGGCGTGGTCTCGACCGCCAGCTCGACCGCGTTGAGCGCCGCGCGGGCGTCGCCGTTGGCTACGCCCACGATGTGCGCCAGCGCGTCGTCGTGGATGTGGACCTGCCGCCGCCCGAAGCCGCGCTCGGCGTCGCGGAGCGCGCGCCGCACCACCTCGCTGATGTCGTCCTCCCCCAGGGGCTGCAGCTGGAAGATGCGCGACCGGCTGACCAGGGCCTTGTTCACCTCGAAGTAGGGGTTCTCGGTGGTGGCCCCCACCAGCACCACGGTGCCCGACTCCACCCACGGCAGCAGCGCGTCCTGCTGCGACTTGTTGAAGCGGTGCACCTCGTCGACGAACAGGATGGTGCGCTGGCCGTGGGAGTCGCGCAGGTCGCGGGCGGCGTGCACCGCCTGCCGGATGTCTTTGACGCCCGCTAGCACGGCGTTGAGCGACACGAAGCGGGCCTGGGTGGAGCCTGCGATCACCCGCGCCAGGGTGGTCTTGCCGGTGCCCGGCGGCCCGTGGAAGATCAGGCTGGAGAGCTGGTCGGCCTCGATGGCCCGCCGCAGCAGCCGGCCCGGGCCCACGATGTGCTGTTGACCCACGTACTCATCGAGGGTGCGGGGCCGCATGCGGGCCGCGAGGGGGGCCGGGGGCGCGGGCATGCCCAGGCG
>JBDQIL010000192.1:0-7037 GCA_040264415.1 Myxococcota bacterium | reverse complement strand
GGCGGCCGCGGGCCTCGCGCGGCGTCAGCTGTTCGCCGACCCCTTCCGCGAGCTGCCGAAGCCGCCGTCTGACGACGTGGGCGCCTGGCTCACCCGGCGGCAGCTCCTCCCCGTGCTGCTGCTCGACGACACCCTCCAGCAAGACCTGGGGCTGCCCAGAGAGCGGGCCCACGCGGTGCTGGGCGACCTGGTGGCCGATGTGGGCGCGGTGCTGCTCAAGCGGCGCTTCCCGGCGCTCGAGCCCGAGGCGTGGGCCGCCGCGCCGCCCGACACCCGCGAGGCGGTGGTGCGCCGCGTGTTCGCGCGGCTGGGCAACATCGCGGCCGCCGACGTGCGCAGCGGCGACGACTGGGTGGCCCTCGACGTGAAGGGGTGCACCTTCGTCGCGCTGTGCCACGCGGTCG
This sequence comes from Myxococcota bacterium, assembly GCA_040264415.1. Classification (GTDB taxonomy): domain Bacteria; phylum Myxococcota_A; class UBA796; order UBA796; family UBA2385; genus M30B51. Next base: position 6,633 of record JBDQIL010000192.1, on the reverse strand, counting down.
GCAAGCCCGAGCTCGCGCCTCTGTTCTGCGCCGCCGATGGGCGCTTCTTCGATCGTCCCGACGCGCCGGTCACCCTCGAGCGCACCACCACCCTGGCCTCGGGCGGCCCCTGCTGCGACTTCCGCTTCTCGCTGCGCGATCCCTGAGGGCGATCAGGACTGCGTGAGCCGGCGAAAGACCTCTTCGAGGTTGGACTTCTCGCGGGCCAGCTCCACCAGCACCAGCCCCCGATCGACCGCGAGCTGGAAGAGCTGCGGACGCACGTCGCGCTCGGCGAGCACCTCGAAGGCGTAGCCGTCGGCCTCGGCGCCCTCTTGCTGGCGCACCCGCTCCACCCCATCGAGCGCGGCGATGTCGGCCTCGACCTTGTCGGCGGTGGTGGCCACCTTGCCGGGCGCGAATGCCACGCTCAGCATCAGCCCCCCGCGGGTGCGCGCCGTGACGGCGTCGGTGGTGCCGTCGGCGACGATGGCGCCCTGGTTGATGATGATCACGCGATCGCAGGTGGCCTGCACCTCGCTGAGGATGTGGGTCGAGAGGATGACGGTGCGCTTGCGGCCGATCTCGCGGATGAGGTTCCGGATCTCGACGATCTGGTTCGGGTCGAGGCCGGTGGTGGGCTCGTCGAGGATGAGGATGGGCGGGGAGTGCAGCAGCGCCTGGGCCAAGCCCACGCGCTGCCGGTAGCCCTTGCTGAGATCGCTCACGGGCTGCCCCAGCCGCTCGTCGATGCCGCACTCTTCGCTCACCCGCTCGATGGCCCGCGCCATCTCGGCCTTGCCCAGCCCCCGGATGCGCCCCACGTAGCGCAGGTAGTCTCGGACCCGCATGTCGGGGTAGATGGGGGCGTTCTCGGGCAGGTAGCCGATGCAGGACTGCGCCGCGATGGGGTCGGCGAGGGTCTCGAAGCCGCGCACCCGAGCCGAGCCGGACGACGGCGCCAAGAAGCCCGTGAGGATCTTCATCGCGGTGGACTTGCCGGCGCCGTTCGGGCCCAGGAAGCCCACCACCTCGCCCTCGTCGATGGCGAAGTGGATGCCCCGAAGGGCGACGTGGCTGCCATAGGACTTGTGGAGGTCTTCGACCTCGAGCGCGGCGGTCATGGGCTCTCCCGGTGCAGCGGTTCTACGCCCGCAGGCCGCCGGATGTAACCGGCAGCCTCGATCTGGACCCCCTCCGGCGGTCGGGCTACCCCGCGACCCGGCCCCAGCGTCCCCCTGGAGGAGCCATGGCCTCGTCGCGACTCGAACACAAGCTCCTCGGACAGGTCACCAAGGCGAGCCACGACTTCGGGCTGGTCGAGGCGGGGGACCGGGTGATGGCCTGCATGTCCGGCGGCAAAGACAGCTTCGCCATGCTCACGCTGCTGGGCCTGCTGCAGAAGCGGGTGCCCTTTCGCTTCGAGATCGTCGCGGTCAACCTCGATCAGGGGCACCCGGGGTTCCCCGCGGCGGCGCTCGAGCGCGCCCTGCGGGTCCACGGCCACCCGGTGCACATGCTCCGCCAAGACACCTACTCGGTGGTGAAGCAGAAGATCCCGGCCGGGCGCACCTTCTGCTCGCTGTGCAGCCGCATGCGTCGGGGGGTCTTGTACGCCGCGGCGACCGACCTGGGCTGTACGAAGATCGCGCTCGGGCACCACCGCGACGATCTCATCGAGACGCTGCTGCTCAACCTGTTCTTCAGCGGGCAGATCAAGGCGATGGCGCCTCGCCTCACGTCGGACGATGGGCGAAACACGGTCATCCGCCCGCTCACGCTCTGTCGCGAGGCCGACCTCGCCGCCTACGCCATCGAGCAGGCCTACCCCATCATCCCCTGCGACCTCTGCGGCTCGCAGGAGCACCTGCAGCGCAAGCGGGTCAAGCGCCTCATCGCCGACCTCGCCCAGGAGAACGACAAGATCCCCGGCAACCTGTTCGCGGCCTTGGGCAACGTGGTCCCCAGCCACCTGCTCGACCGCGACCTGCGCGCTGCGCTCCAGGGCGAGCCGAGCGGAGACGACGACGCGGTGATGGCGCTGGGCTGAGGCGGCTGAGGCGGCTGGCTGGGGCCTCCCGCTACCAGGCGTCTCCCAGCGCCATGCCCAAGAGCGCGGCGCCCACGACCATGCCCGCCAACAACACCACGACCCGCTGGCGGTTCGCAGAGCCGGCGTTCGGTCGGCGCGGCCCGTCGGCGCTCACGGTGCGGCGAACCACTCGATCGACAGGGTATAGGGCAGCTCGCCTGCGGGGCCCGACCAGGGCAGCACCGTCATCACGTACTCGGTGCCGGGCTGCAGCGTGACCTCCCAGTAGGCGGTGTCGATCTGCTCGGGGTTGATGTCGTCCGGATCCCAGCCCACCGCGAAGACCGCCTGGTCGTCGTTGAGGTTGAGGTCGAGGTTCGCGTCACCCGCCCACGCGAGCGTGATGACGGCGTCGAGGGGCTCGTCGACCGTGAAGCTGAAGGCGTCGTTGTCGGCCTGGTCCCAATTGGGGTCGTCCACCTCGAAGACCATGGTGCCGCGCACCACATCGACCAGGCCTGGGCCGCTGGCGACCGGGAGCGCCTGGGGGGTGCCCTCGATGGGGAAGTAGTCGTCGTCGATGACCACGTCGTTGGGCTCGACCTCCACCGCGGTCCAGCCCACGGGGATCGGCAGCAGGTCGGTCAGCGCCAGGGCGATGCCGTCGTGCACGTCTTCGCCCAGCTCGTCGGTCTTGAGATCGACCCGCTCGATGTCTGCGGCGTAGAGCACGCCTGGACCGGCGCCGCCGGTGAGGCCGGAGAAGGTCCCGGCGTGGAGGTAGACCGCGGTGATGGACTCATCGACGGTGGTGGTCGTCTCTGGGTCGTCCTCTTCGGTGCCGTCAGTGCCGTCGGTTCCGTCGGTTCCGTCGGTTCCGTCGGTTCCGTCGGTTCCGTCGGTTCCGTCGGTGGCGCCCGAGTCGCCGTCGGTGGCGCCCGAGTCGCCGTCGGTGGCGCCCGAGTCACCCGAGTCATGGGCGTCCTTCGCCTCGGCCTCGTCGCTGGCGCCCACCTCTTCGGTGACCACGCTGCGGATGTCGAGCATCTTCCAGTCGGCGGTCCAGGTGAGCGTCTCCTCGTCGAGCTCGTAGGTGTCGACGACCGTGCCGCCCAGCAGCAGCCCGCGGTCGGCCGGATCAGGGGTCTCCCAGGCGCCCACGAAGGTGTCGGTGCCGTTGGGGTCGAAGCCCGAGACCGTGAGAGAGTAGGCCGCACCAGGCTCGCCTTGGATGCCGCCGATGCGCAGCACGGCGGCGGTGTTGGCCTCGACCGACACGTCCACCGAGTAGACCCCGTAGCCGCCCTCGGTGGTGGCGCTCGAGACCACCAGGGGCTCGCCGGCGTCGTCGAAGGCGATGGTGCTGAGCACCTCGACCAGGAAGGTCGCGGCCTCTTCAGCCGGAGCGGCGGTGTCGATCGAGTCGGGCGCCGCGTCGTCCCAGCTGAGGGTCACGGTCACGGTGCCGTCGCGCAGGGGCGTCATGCGGTAGCTGTCGAGGTCGCCGCCCTGGCGCGAGAAGTCGGCCATCTCGCCCGAGATCACGGTGTAGCGGGGGCCGATGGGCCCCACGTCGACCGCGGCGCCCTCTTCCCAGCTGTCGTTGGCGCCGGGGGCGGACTCGCCCTCGTCGAGGGCGAGGGGGGGGATGGACAGCGTGCCCGAGATCACCGAGCGGTCGATGCCGGTCTCGGGCTGGGCGCAGGCGGCCAGCAGCAGGGCCAAGGTGGTGTGGGTGGTGCGGCTCATCAGAACTCTCCCCGGAGGCCGAGCTGGAAGTATCGGGGCGACTGGCGCGACAGCGCCTGCCCGAAGGCGAGGTTGCCCTCTTCATCGAAGGTGGCCGTGCCGTCGGGCTCGTCCACGATGGTCTGCACGCCGGTGACCGTGCGCGTGTTGAGCACGTTGAAGCACTCGGCGGTGAGATCCCACCGGGTGGAGAAGGCCTCGAGGGTGCCGCCCACCTTGAGATCGAGCCGGCTGCGCGCCGGCAGGCGGTAGTCGCCGTCGAGGGGCTCCTTCACCAGCCCCCAGTCTGCGAAGGCCGGCCAGAAGTACACCGGCTGGTAGGGCTCGCCCGACTGCATGGTGAAGTTCCAGGCGAACAGGCTGCCCAGGGCCCAGTCGTCGTTGATCTCGATGAGGCCGGGATCGCGCCACGAGCCGGCCACCTTGACGTTGTGGGGCACGTCGTAGGGCATCAGCCCCACCTCGTACTCGCGCTGCCCGGGCACGTCGTAGCTGCCCGACGCGAGGCCCTGGCCGATGTCGTCGCGGTAGCGGCCGTAGCTGCGCGACCACGTGTAGCTGGACAGGATCGACCACTTCTCAGAGACCATCTTGTTGGCCTGGAACTCGACCGACGTGTACTGGATGAAGCTGTCGTCGGGGGTGCGCAGCCGGTAGCGGGCCTCGCCCGTGCCGTCGCGGCTGCCCAGGATGTCGCCGCCGTCTTGCGACCAGACCAGGTTGACCTCGTCGTCTTCGAAGAGGTTGCGGGTCTCTTCGTAGGTGAAGGTGGTGCCCACCATCCACCCGTCGCCCACGTCGCGGCTCAGGCCGGCCGAGAACTCGTCGGAGAAGGGCACCCGCAGCTGGTCGTGCACCTCGAAGGAGTCGGCGAAGGCGTAGTAGGGGTCGGCGGCCCAGTCGCCGGCCTCGGCGTCCCAGTTGTAGTAGCCGCCGCCGTTGGTGCCGCGGCTGAGGATGGAGCCGATCTCCAAGAAGCCGGGGTCGTAGAAGCGACCGTAGTAGGCGAACAGGCTGGTGCGGCCGTCTTGGGTGAGGTCGAAGGCGGCGCCCATGCGCGGGGCGATGGTGATGCCCGTGTTGTAGACCTCTTCGCCCACGTTGTTCTTCATCGAGCCGTAGTCGAAGCGCAGGCCCGGGCGCAGGGTGAGGCGGTCGGCGATGGTCCAGGCGTCTTGGATGTACCAGCCGATCAGCGTGCCGTTCAGCGCCGCCTCGCCGTTGTTGTCGTACTTCACGAGCAGGGCGGGCTCGTAGGTCTCGAGGTTGGACGGGTCATCGGTGGACTGGAAGTACGGGATGCCGTTCTCGAGGCCCGGGTAGACCGAGCGGCTGGACATCTGGTCGGCTTGGATGCCGGCCTTGAGCTGGTGCTCGCCCGCGCCGCTCACGAACTGCGTGACCGCCGCGGTGAGCGTGTTTCGCTCGCGGTCGGTGTAGTAGGCGTAGGGCGCGCTGCCGTAGCTGAAGTCGTTGGCGCCGTAGCCGTACCACCCGCTCTCGACCCCGTACGCGCTCGCGATGTCGTTGGGGAAGGACTGCTTGCAGTACTCGCCGGCGTCGTCGTAGCTCTTGCAGTTGTCCTTCCACTGCTGGGGGCGCACCTTGATGAAGGTGCGGCTGGTGGAGATCTGCGCGTCGATGATGGTGGTGTCGGTGGGTGTGCCCTGGTAGCCGGCCGAGGCCAGCCAGCCGCCTTGCTGCCACCACGACTCGGCGTTGGGCAGCGTGAAGGGCGTGGCGTCGGAATTGTCGATGTTGGTGGGGTCGCCCTGGGCCTGAATCCAGACCCGGTGGTCGGGCTTGATGGACCAGGTGAGCTTGCCGAACAGGTAGGCGCTCTTCCAGTCGCGGGTCGGGACGTTGTAGCCGTCGGGGTAGATCTCGGAGATGTCTTCGGTGAGCGCCGGCGAGTAGAGGTTGCGGTTGAGCTGGACGCCCGCGAAGTACCAGAGCTTCTCTTTGATGATGGGCCCGCCCACGTTGAGCGCGATCATCTGCTCGGCGCTCTCGGGCTCGGGCTCGCCCTCTTCTTCGGGGAGCGGCTTGTAGACCTGCGTGGCGGTGCTGCTGTAGAGCACCTGCACGTTGCCCTCGACCTCGTCGCCGCCCGACTTGGTGACCACGTTGACGGCCCCGCCGAGCGACCGGCCGTACTCGGCGTCCATGCCGCCCGTGATGACCTGGACCTCTTCGATGAGGTCGTAGTTCATGTTCAACGAGAAGGTGTTGGTGACCGGGTCGGTGGTGTTCACGCCGTCTACGTAGAACTGGTTGCCGAAAGACAGCCCGCCCCGGATGTTGGGGTTGCCCGAGCCGTTGCTGTTGACGCCCGGGGCCAGGGCGGTGGCGCTCTGGTAGTCGCGGCCCGGGTTGGGGATGTCGCGCAGCATCTCTTGGCTGACGTTGAGGCCGGTGCGCGTGGTGGTGGTGTCGACCACCGGGGCCTGGCTGGTGACCACCAGCTCTTCACCAGCGATCTCGAGGGGCAGGACGATGTCGCCCGACGCGGTGAGGCCCGCCTTGATGCGGAGCGACACCTCTTGCACGCCGAAGCCCGCGGCCTCGGCCCGCAGCAGGTAGCCGCCGGGGGGCAGCGCCACGAATCGGTAGTCGCCGTCGGGGCCAGAGTTGGCGCGTCGGTCGCCCTGCAGCTCGGGGCTCGTCAGGGTGAGGAGCACGCCGGGGACCGCGAGCCCCTCGGGGTCGGTGACGGTGCCCTTGAGCTGACCGGTGAGCTCGACCGCGTGGGCGCTGCGGCCGCCCAGCAGCAGCACGAGCAGCGTGGCGAGGAGGGTGAGGGGGAGCGTGACGCGCCGCATGAGGGCCTCGAATGGGAGAGAGCCGCGCGACCCTACCAGCGCGCATGCAGG
>JBDQIL010000191.1:0-7044 GCA_040264415.1 Myxococcota bacterium | reverse complement strand
GTGGGCGAAGTTGAAGACACGGTGGTAGCGTAGGGAACCTGCCTGCAATTCGGACGCGCATCAGCCGCGAATGAACGGGACCCGGCGCAGCAGGCAGTGGAGCCGGTCCCACCCCCCAATCACCCCCACATCGCCCGGAGCGACGCCATGAACACCACCATCCCGCTGGCCCTCGTCCAGATCATCGAGTCCGTCAAGCCCGTCGTCGCCCGCGATGTGGGGGGCCCGGCCTTCGGCAGTCGCCGATGGGCGGGCTCGCCCCCACCCGGGCGTGGATCGGGGCCCCTCACCGGCTGAGGGTTCCTGAAAGACGCTGATTGAGGGCCGCAATAGCCCTGAATCAGCGCCAGATCCACGCCCGGGGGCCGCCCCGGGCTGACGTGCGTCTGGCTCCATCGCACCCGCGATGGGTCCAGCGTTCGAATCGACCCACCCACCCCCGCCGTCTCTGCATGGTTGGTGGGCATGAGTGCGTCTCAACGCAACAAACTCACCAACCAACATTGGTTGGGACCTGGAGGTGCGCCATGGAGCGCACAGAGAACACGCGCGCGGTGCACCACGAAGTGGCCGCGCTGGCGGGGCCCATCGTAGCCTCGATGCTGAGCTTCACCGCGATGGGGCTCGTCGACACCCTCTTCGTGGGGCGCCTGGGAACCGGGCCTCTCGCCGCGGTGGCGTTGGGTCACATCGCGGCCTGGCTGCCCATGAGCTTCGGGGCGGGCCTGTTGACCGGCACGAAGACCCTCGTCGCACAGTCCATCGGAGCCAACCACCCTCGCGCCGCACGGATCTTCGTGTGGCAGGGGCTCTGGTTGGCGGGTGCGTTGGGCGCCGCCGCAGCCGTGGCGAGCCTGAGCGGCCCCTGGCTGCTGCCCGCCTTGGGGGCAGAGCCCGCGTGGCTGGGAGCGGCGCAGGACTACTTCGACCTGCGGCTGCTCGGCGCGCCGGTCTTCTTCGCTGGGCTGGCGCTGAACGGGTGGTTCCACGGGATCGGGCGTCCTCGACCGGCCATGATCGCCACGCTGCTCGGCAACGCAGTCAACATCGCCCTCGACCCGATCTTCATCTTCGGGTGGGGGCCGGTTCCGGCCATGGGCGCCGGCGGAGCGGGGCTGGCCACCGCGCTCGGCTTTACCGTAAGCGGCGGGTTCTTGATGGCGCGCGCCTGGCCTGCGCTGCGAGGCGCGCCCGGCGGCCTCGACGGACCGGCCCTCCGCCGCACGGCATCGATCGGCGGCCCAGCGGGCGGCCGGATGCTGCTCGAGGTGGGGAGCTTCCTCCTCTTCGCCGCCATCCTCGCCCGCTCTGGCGAGGTGGCCTTGGCTGCCCACGTGCTCGTCATCCGCATCGTCAGCGTGAGCTTCCTGCCGGGTCACGCCATCGGCGAGGCCGCCGGGGTGCTGGTGGGCCAGGCCGTGGGCGCGCTCGATCCGGCGCGGGCGCGGGCCACGTGGCGGTCGGCGGTCGCGATGGCGCTCGGGCTGATGGGTGCGTTCGGGGTGCTCTTCCTCGTGGCTCCCACGGTGTTGCTGGCGCCCTTCTCGCCGGCGCCCGACCTCGCCGCGGCGGCGTCCGGCCTGCTCGCCATCGCCGCGCTGTTCCAGGTCTTCGACGCGGTCGCGATGGTCGGCCTCGGCGCCTTGAGCGGCGCGGGCGACACCCGCTTCGTCATGGTGGCCTCGGTGGCCTGCGCGTGGCTCGTGAAGCTGCCGCTCGGCTACGCCCTCGCCTTGCCGATGGGGCTGGGCGCCGCCGGCGCCTGGATCGGCCTCACCGCCGAGATCGCGTTGGTCGCAGTGCTCTGCGTGGGGCGGCTGCATGGGCGCGCGTGGCTGGGGCCAGCCGCGGAGGCCGCTGGCCGCGCCCGCGCGCCTCAGCGTGGGGTCGCGTGAGGGTCGCGGCCGCGGTGCGCGCGCCGCCGCTGCTTGACCTCTCCACGCAGCCCGTTCCGCCCCAGGATCTTGCTGAGCTGCGCCGGCCGCATCCCCACCTCATCGGCGGCGCGGGACTGGACGAAGGCGTGGCGCTCGAGGGCGGGCCAGATCCGCTCGAGCAGCGCCGCGTCGCGCCCCGACCAGCGCCCCGGGGTCGCGGGGGTGGGGGTCCGCGCGCCGAGGGCGTCGGGCACCGTCGCCTCGACCTCGGCCTCGCCCAACGGCACCTCGCGGCCGGCCCAGCGCGACGCGGCCAAGGCCGCGAAAGCCGACAGCTGGCGCAGGTTTCCTGGCCATGACCCCGCAGTCAGCCGCTCCAACGTGCGGGTGGAGAAGACCACCTCGGGGGCAGGCGCGCCGTGCTGGGAGAGCATCTCGGCCAGGTACTGGTAGATGGCCTCGACCCCCCGGCGGCCCAGGGGCGGCAGGTCGAGCCGCAGGCCCTCGATCCGGTACCACAGGTCCTCCCGAAAGACCGAGCGCCACGCGCCGCTCTGAACGTCTGCGTTGGTCCCCAGCAGGATGGGCAGGTCGCCTCGAATGGCCTTCTGCTCTCGGGTGAGCTTGCCGAACCGTCGCTCGGGCAGCTCGAGCAGCGGCAGCAGGGTCTGCTGGCCCACCCGGCCCAGATCCTGGAGCTCGTCCAAGAACAGCGCCTTGTTGCTGCGCAGCGCCCGCTCGATCAGGCCGTCTTTGTCGCGGGCGCCCGTGAACTCCCCCTTGTCGGCGCCTGCGAGGTTGGTGATCAACATCTCGTTGGGGAGCTGCTGCAGCCCCAGCGCGACCACCCCCCGCTTGCCCAACGCCTCGCGCGCGAGTCGGTCGGCGAGCACGGTCTTGCCCGCGCCCGTGGGGCCCGTGATCAAGATGTTGACGGGGCGCCCCGCGGCCCGAATGCCGCGGATGGCATCCAAGGCCCGCTCGATCCGTTCGATGTCACCCGGGTGCGCGGTTCGAACCCCGAGCAGGTCACGCGGCTCGGACCGCGGGAGCAGCGGCTGGCGCGACGCCCCCACCACGGGCAGCAGCGCACCCACCGCGCGCCCGAGGCGCTGCAGGAGCGCGACCTCGGCGGGGCCGAAGCGGTTGGGTCGGTGCAGATCGTCTACGTAGAGGGCGCCGATGGCGTGGTCTCCGCGGGCGATGGCCACCGCCAACAGGCTCTTCAGCTCGAACGTGCGGACGGTCTGGCTGGTTCGCCGAAGGTGGGGATCTGCGAAGGCGTTGGCGGCCACCCACACGTCGGACGGGCGCTTGATGCGCCGCATGACCTCGCTGCCGATGCCCGACTTCTCGGCGCCGGAGAGCTCGGTCCAAGTGACCTGACCGAGCCCCGGCATGCGCACCATGATGAGCACCCGATGGGCGCCAAGCGACTCGCGGACGAGCCGCGCCACCGCCTCGGGGAAGTCGTTGGGGTCGTGGATGGCCTCAGTGAGCGCGACGATGCCGTCGAGGGCCGCCCCAGGACCGTCGAGGATGCGGTCGCGCAGCGTGGCCGCGCGGGCCGCGCGGGGGCCGCGAAGCAGCTGCGCAGCCCGCTCCAGCCGGGCCCGCCGCACGCTCAACCCAGCGGCGTCGAGGCCCTCCCCGCCAGCCGCCAACAGCACGCCACCAGCGCGGGTCCGGTGAAGCTCCCCCGGCTGGGTCGGGAGCAACGAGACGGCGCCGTCGAGGTGGCGCCGGCCCAGCGCCACATGCGCGCCGCCCAGCACCACCTCGAGCCGGGGGAGGTCTTCTTCGTGGGGATAGTCGATGAGCGACTGGGCCAGCTCCAGCGCCTCCTCGGGACGGCCCATCGCCAGGAGCGCCTCTGCGCGCAACAGGTCGAGCTCCACCTGCGTGATGGTGGTGGCGGCTTCGGCCTGGACGAGATCGAGGTGCTCGAGGGCCGCCTCGGGCCGGCCCTGGGCGAGGGCGAGCCACGCCCCGCGGTACCGCAGCCAGGTCTCGCCCTCGCGGTCTCCCGACGCCTCGACCAGCGCGTGGAGCGCGCGGAGCTCGGACTCGGCGGCACCCAGACGCCCCAGCCGGGTCTCGAGGCTCACCAGCTGGGCGCGCACCCGCATGATGATGCCGGGCAGGTTGCTGGACACGGCGATCTGCAGCGACTCCTGGAAGGCCGCCCGGGCCTCGCTGGCCCGCCCCTCGCGCGCCAGCTTGTTGGCGAGGTTGAGCCGGATGCCCGCCGACGCCAGCCGCTCGCCGTCAGCGTCGGCCCGCGCCTGGGCGGCTTGGAGGAGCTCGATCGCCCGGGCGCCGTCCCCCAGATGGGCGACCAGACGGGCCGCCGCCCCCAACGCCGCGCGCGACACCGGGCGGCGCGCGGCCGCGGCCTCGAACCGGGCCATCGCCGCAGGCCCCGCCTCGGCCTGCCCCCGCTGGCCCTGCTGCAGCGCGAAGCGGAGCCGAAGGCAGAGGATGTCGTCGTGGGGCGGGTCGGGGAGCGCCTCGGCGGCGTCGAGGGCGGCGGCGCTGGCGGCCAGCTCGACCCGCTCGAGTTCACCACGCGCCACCTCCACCCAGAGGTCGGCCCGGGGGGCGCGGGCCAGCAAGGAGTGGGCGAGCGCCAGCCCCGCTTCTCGCTCACCCGACTGGCGGAGCGCCCGGCACAGCAGCAGATCTTCGGCGGGGGAGCGCGCAGGGGCGTCGCGCAGAGCCGCGACAACCTCTTCGTTGCGCGCGCGGGTCGCCAGCAGCTCGGCCCACAGAGCCCGGGCGGACCGGTCGCCCCGCCGCGCGAGGGCACCCGCCAGCTCGATGCGATCAGAGATGCGCGACGCGGCTGCCAGTCCGCTGCGCAGCTGGTCGTCGGTCACCACCCCTGCCGCGAGGCGCGCCCGGGCGGCCCAACAGCGATCATCCGTGGCCGCCGCCGCGGCCGTCAGGCGCGCGGGGTCCAGCGCGACCCCCGCGGCGGCGCCCACCGCAGAATGCACCCACACCCGCCCATCGGGTCCCGCCCACGCCGCATAGCGGGCGACCAGCTCTGCGAGCACCTCACCAGACGGCTCGGTGAGGGCTGCGAAGGCGTCGAGTGGCGCGCCGTCGGGGGCCGCCCGAAGGGTCGCGAGGGCCGCCGCACCAGGCGGAGACAGCGAATCGAGCGCGCCGCCACCGTCGAGCGCCTGGAGGAGCGGGCCCGGCCAGCCACCCGTCTGCCGGCAGGCCTCGACCGCGCGCTCGGGCTCCACCCGGTAGAAGCGGGCCAGTCGGTCCACCTGGTGGGTGGAGAGCGGCGGCACGGACACCGGGATCCGGTCGTCGGAGGCCGCAGCGCTCACCTCCAGCACCTGCCAGCCAGCGGCCCGCCAGGCCGGCTCCAGCGCCTCCCAGGTCGCGCCGTCGGCTGCCGACCAGGTGGTCGGGTCACCCCGCCACGCCACCATCGGGGCACCCCGCGGCGCGCCGGTCTCGGCGGCCGCCTCGACCGAGCGAGCCAGCCAAGGGAGCGCGGCTGCCCGTCGATCTGGAGCGGTGAGATCGACCACCTCCACCCCCGCGTCCATCGCAGAGACCAGGGCCGCCCATGCGAGGCGTCGGCGCCCGCTCCCCGGCTGACCGTCCACCCGGAACGCGCGCCCATGGCCGCCCACCAGACGCTCGGAGAGCACGTCGCGCACCGCATCGCGGCCGACCATTGGCGGCGCCCCCCGCCGGGGCGCCGCGACCCCCAAGGCAGCCAGCACCTCGAACCACGCCTCGACCGACCGGGGCCGGTCGGCGGGGTGGGCGGCCAGGCTGGCGTCGATGAGGGCCGTCAGCCGCGGGGGGAGATCCGGCCGCAGGCTGGCCATCGGGAGCGCACGCGGGGCCGCCACAGCGGCGGTGGCGTCAAAGGCCGGGACCCCCGCCAGCGCCTCGAACACCATGACCGCGAGGCTGAAGACGTCGGACGCGACCGTCGCGGCCTCGCCCCGCACCACCTCGGGGGAGGCGTAGCCCAGCGTGCCCCCCGCCGTCCCGGGGAGGGCAGAGGTCGGCTGGGCCGAACCGAGGTCGAGGAGCGTCAACCAGCTGCCGCTCCAGAGCACGTTGTCGGGCTTGAGGTCGAGGTGCAGCAGCCCCCGCCGGTGCAGATGGTCGACCGCGCTGACCAGCTGCCCGGCCGCCTCGAAGCGGGCCGAGTCCGGGGCATCGGCGAGACCGACCGACCAGCTCCGACCATCGGCCCAGGCGGCGCAGAGGCCGGTCACCACCTGCCCATCCGCAGCCGGGACCGCCCGGAGCACGGCGCGAAGCCGGACCAGGTGCGGGTGGGACAGGCTCCCGAGCCGCAGGGCCTCCTCGCGCAGCAGGTCCGCGCGCTCGGTGCCGGCCTCCGCCAGCTTCAGTACGCACGCGGTCCCGTCGATGCGATCCTGCGCAAGCAAGACCGAACGTCCTTCCCCCGCTCTCAGCTCCCGAACCACCCGGTACCGGTCGCTCAACTGCATCGCGCCTCCCCGGGGCCGCCCACCCTCGGTCGCCGCGTCCGCGGGGTGGGCCCACGACGGTCGAGCCAGTGTACCGCACGGGCGATTCGGACGGGCCCAGCCTTGGAAATTGTCACACCAGAAATTTCCATCCCGGGAAATTGCCACCCACACCCGCCACGCTGGCGTCATTCATTTGAGTTCTTTCCCCAACCTTTTCATGGAACTTGCCCGTCCTCACGCGCCTGGAACGGTCCGTGCATCCACCGGGGGCACCCCACCCCCGGAGTCCCCATGACTGCCTTCCTCGCCGCGCTCACGCTCCTGGCCACCACCAGCCACGCCGGCACCGACTGGGACTGGGGCGACGAGCTCGACAGCCGGCACTGGCGCCCCGCCTCACTCAACTGGGCGTCGGGCATCCACCCATCGCACCCCAGCCCGGGCTGGCTGCAGTCGAACGCGACACCCCCGCCCGAAGAGCTGTGGTGCCACGGCCCCCCGAGCCCGTCGAACGACGACCTCGACATCTGGGACGACCTGTTGAAGGACTGGCTGGTGGACTATCCGGAAGGACGCAACGTGTATCCGGGTGTGTTCCATTCCCCGCGGCATATCGAGCGGTTGAAGTCGGCAATCGATGAACACCCTGACCGGGAGGCGCTGGGCAGATGGTTCCTGTTCAGCGGCAG
>JBDQIL010000190.1:0-7055 GCA_040264415.1 Myxococcota bacterium | reverse complement strand
GTCCCAGGGTGGGAGGCGTGGGCATGGTGGGGGTGCTCCGCAGGTTCACGGCAGTCCCAGCAGCGACTTCGCCGTGGCCATGTGTTCGTCGAAGGAGATCAGGCGCTGATCGACCAGAGACAGGTCGGGCTTGGACTCGGGAGAGCGCGACAGCGCGCGCGTGTACTGGCGGTTGGCGTCATCGAGGTCTTGCACCGCGGCGGTGAGCTCGGCGTGGATGACGCGGACCTCCGGGCGGGACTCGGTCCCGGGTTGGAGCCCGTAGTCGCGCTGCGCGGTCCAGATCCGGCTCGAGAAGCCAGACGGGGCCTGCTGGGTCGCCCTCCGGATCGAGCGGAAGTCGTCGGCGATCTCGGTGAGCTCGCCGTAGGCCTGCCCCATCTCGCCGAGGCGAGTCTGGTGCGTGACCTTCTCCCACTGCTGCATGGGCATGAACTGGGAGAAGGCGTTGACCACGGGCGACCAGCCCACCGCAAGCAGCAGGGCGAGCACGAAGATCGCCGCCGGGAGCAGCATGGGCAGCAGCCCGCGCTGGGGCTCGGGGGTGGTGAGCGGCGACGGGCTGTGGGACAGGGCGTGGTCGTGAAGCACCACCGCGCCGCAGGCCTCGCAGGCCTGGGCGCCCTCGAGCATGACGGCGCCGCAGGTGTCGCAGTCGTGCAGGTCGGAGCCGGGGATCAGCGGCGCCTTGTCGATGCGTCGCACCTGCCGGAGCCGGTCGAGCCAGCGGGGGTTGCCCAGCAGGGCCGCCGGGATGGCGAGCACCACGGCGAGGGCCGACGAGAAGTAGCGGTCGAAGGTGAATCGGTCGCCGATCCATGCGTTCGAGTCGCTGTAGATGTGGCGGGCGACCTCGAACTCCTGCTCGAGGTCGAGGGCGTTGAACCGCACGCGAACCTGGGTGCCGTCGCGCGTCGCGCGACGAGACAGGCCCTCGACCGGCAGCGCCGAGGTGCGGTGCGACGGTGAGATCAGCGTGACCAGGAACACAGCGGGGAGGTCGTGCTCTCCGGGGAGATCGAACGAGATCCCGCCCTGGCTGAGGTCGACCGAGTCGCCCTCGATGGGCTCGAACTGCTCGCCGTCTTCGTAGGGCGACACCAGCACGCGGCCGCGCCGCAGGATGCGGTGGTGGCGGCGGCGCTGCGGGCGCTCGACCGCGCTGAGCACGGCTGCGGTGACCACCACGAGGTTGTAGATGTTCCAGGCCGCCGCGATCCAGATCGTGAATTCGTCGAGCGGCGCCTGGTCGAGCTTCGACTTCAGCACCACGAGGCCGGCGATCTGCAGCCCGATGATGACCAGCAGCGGCATGGCGTGCTTGAGGTCGAAGGTGCGGTTCTGGTTGCGCGTGCCCTTGTCGGTCACGTTGAACTTGCCACGCCGCGGGAACAGCACCGCCATGAGGGTGATCGCCGCCGTATACGGCGCGATCGCCACCTCGTAGACCTCTGGCCACAGGCTGTGGCGCACGTTGCGGTGGGCCGTGACGGCGCCGATGGTCACCAGCACCAGGTGGGGGATGGCGTAGACCAACACCTCGCGCACGTCGGCGTCGACCGGGTGCCAGTCGAACAGCAGGTACAGCGCAGGGGTGATGACGAAGATGAGCCGCGGCAGGCCGTTGAAGAAGTGCCAGGCGGCGTTGAAGTAGTTGACCCGCTGGGCCAGGCTCAGCCCGCGCTTGAACAGCGGGTTGTCGAGGCGCACGATCTGGGCCATGCCGCGGGCCCACCGGATCCGCTGACCGACATGCTGGGCGTACGACTCGGTGGCGAGCCCGGCAGCCAGCGGGATGTCGAGGAACAGCGAGTCCCAGCCGGCCGCGTGCATCTGCAGCGCGGTGTGGGCGTCCTCGGTCACCGTCTGGTGGCTGATGCCCCGCTCCTTGCCCACGTCATCGTTGACCTCATCGAGCGCCTCGCGACGGATCACCGCGCAGGAGCCGCAGAAGAACGCCGAGTTCCAGAAGTCGTTGCCGAGCTGGATGCCGTGGTAGAAGAGGTGCTGCTCGGGTGGCACCCGATCTTCGAGGTAGAGGTTGCGGACGAAGGGATCGGGGTTGATGAAGTGGTGCGGGGTCTGCACCAATGCCAGCCGCTCGTTCTCCAAGAAGAAGCCGACGGTCTGGCTGAGGAAGCTCCGAACCGGCACGTGGTCGGCGTCGAAGAAGGCCACGAGCGAGCCGGTGGGGCGCTGCGCGGCCTGGTACAGCGCATGGTTGATGTTGCCGGCTTTGGCGCCTTCGCTGCTCTCGCGCGGGATGTAGACCACCTGCGTCCCGGTCGGGTCGAGCTCGAGGCACATCCGCTGCACGTCGAAGGGGCGCCCGTCCGGGTCGTCGTTCTCCTGGGCGTTGTCGCCGAAGCGGCAGCCGTCGTCGAGCACGTAGATGGTCTTGTTCGGGTACTCCATCGCCATCGCGCCCAGCACCGTGGGCCGCAGCACGTCCTCCCCCTCGTTGTACGTCGGCACCAGCACGTCTACGTGGGGCAGCCGGTCGTGATCGAGGTCGAGGGGGCGTGGGCGGTTGCGGCGGATGATCGCGGTCTGGAAGTAGCCGCTGACCAGCGTGATGAGGGCGTAGAGCTCGGCGAAGAACAGCAGTGAGCTGACGATGGTGTCGCCCCAGTCGCCGATCACGAGGGTCTCGGTGCCCCGGTACAGGATGTAGCGGAGCGACGCCGCGAGCGAGATGAACACCACCATCAGCCGCAGGTGCGGCAGCCGGCGGGACACGAACAGGCCCGCCGCGACCAACATCAGCGACAGCACGATGTGCGCTCGCGGCGGCAGGTCTACGAAGACGTAGGCCAGAAGCGGGAAGATGCAGAAGATGACCAGCAGGGTGAGGCGGCTCGACGACGCCAGCGCGCCATCGACGAATCCGTCGAACCAGCCGCTCTCGCGGGGTTCATATAGAAACGTCTCCCCGTCACCGGGTACGACTGTGCCTTGATCCTCCATCAATTTCCTTTCAGCGGCAGCAGGGCCCAAGGGGAGGCGGGCCGGGGCTCAACGGCGGCGATAGTACCAAGGTCAAGGAGGCCTGTCACAGGATGTCTTCGTCTCATCGCCAACTCATGTGCCGCATTGACTCTGCAGAGAGGGGGGAGCCGCTGTCCGCCACAGCACCAGACGGTCGGTCGGTGGTTGTGGTTCTTGAGGACGAGAGCCGATGGGGATCCGACGCGTTGGCCACGGCCGAGCTGTCCGATGCGGTCCGGGCTCGGCTCGTCGCGCTCGGCGAAGATCCCACGGTCAAAGTCCTGCTCGCGCGAGGTGCGCGGGTGGGTGCGGGCCCCCGGCGGCTCTGGATCGCCCGCGGGTTGCCGGGCGAAGAGGTGCTGTGGTGTTGGCACCTCGATCGGGTGGACGACCTGCTCGACCTGCCGCTCGAAGGGCTGATCGCCGGTCGAGAGGAGGGGCCGGCGGCCGCAGGCCCTCTGGTGCTGGTGTGCACCCACGGGCAGCGCGATCGCTGCTGCGCGACCCTCGGCGCGCCCGTCTTCGCGGCGCTCGAGGCGCTGGCTCCGGGTCACGTGATGCGCTGCTCCCACTTGGGGGGCCACCGCTTCGCCGCCACCGCCCTGGTGCTGCCCGACGGCGTCATGTACGGCCGGCTGCGCCCCGATGACGCCGCGCCGCTGCTCGCCGCGGTGAGGGACCGGCGGATCGTCGCCCTCGACCAGCTGCGCGGCCGCGCTTGCTGGACCCGCCCGGTGCAGGCGGCGCTGCACCAGTGGCGGCTCGACTCGGGCGAGCTCCGCTACGACGCGGTGCATGTGCTCGGCCGCATCCGAATCGGGGCCGATCGGTGGCGGGTGGCGCTGTCCACCGTCGGCAGCGGGCCGGCCTACTGCGAGTACGAGGTCACCGAGGTCGAACACGACCGGTCGGTGCAAAAGAGCTGTGGAGACGCCGCCCGCAGCCCCGCCCGCGTTCGGGTGGCGCGCCGCGTGGGCTGACCGCCCGGCGACCCGCGCGCCTCGCTCAATACACGGCCCGGTCGTCGGTCTGGTTCATGATCTCTTCGAAGGTCGTGAGGCCCTGCGCGAGCTTCTTGATGCCGTACTCGCGCAGGGTGAGCATGCCGTCGTTCAGCGCCTCTCGCTTGATGTCCTGGCTGCTGGCGCGCTCGGCGATGAGCCGCTGCAGGCGAGGCGTCATGGGCATGACCTCGAACAGCCCGGTGCGACCGAGGTAGCCGGTGTACCGGCACTTCGGGCAGCCCACGGGCCGCTTGATGCGCAGCCGCCGGCCACGCGTGCCCGGGATCCGCAGCGCCAGCGCGTGCTCTTCGGGCAGCACGTCGTCTTCGGCGCAGTGCGGGCAGAGCTGCCGAACCAGCCGCTGGGCGACCACCCCCACGAGGGTCGAGCTCAACAAAAAGGGCAGCACCCCCAGGTCGAGGAGGCGCCCCACGGCCCCCGAGGCCTCGCCGGTGTGGATGGTGGAGAGCACCTGGTGGCCGGTCAGCGCCGCCTGCACCGCGTTGGTCGCGGTCTCGTCGTCGCGGATCTCTCCCACCATGACCACGTCGGGGTCTTGGCGCAGCACGGTCTTGAGCACCGAGCCGAAGGTGAGGCCGATGCGCTGCTGCATCGCGATCTGGTTGAAGGCGTCGTGCACGTTCTCGATGGGATCTTCGAGCGTGACGATGTTGACGCGCGGCGACGAGAGGTGGTGCAGGGCCGAGTACAGCGTGGTGGTCTTGCCGCTCCCGGTGGGCCCCACGACCAGCAACATGCCGGTGCCGCTGCCGAGCATCTGGCGAAAGAGCTGCATCTCGCGCGGGAAGAAGCCGAGGCGCTCGATGTCCTGGGTGAGCACGCCGGGGTCGAAGACGCGCACCACGACCTTCTCGCCGAAGGCGGTGGGCGCGGTCGAGACGCGCATCTCGACCTCGTCGGTGCGGTGCTGCGTCTTGAACCGCCCGTCCTGTGGGCGGCGGCGCTCGGCGATGTCCATGCGGGCCAGCGTCTTCACGCGACTCACGAGCGCAGGGTAGACTGCCTTGGGCAGCCGGTGGACCACGTGAAGCACCCCGTCGATCCGCATGCGCACCCAGGCCTCGCCGCGCTTGGGCTCGAGGTGGATGTCGCTGGCGCGGTGATCGAGCGCGTAGTTGAGCAGGTACCAGACGGCGCGCACCACGGGCTGATCGCTAGCGTCGATCTGACTGGAGTCGGCCAGCTCGTAGAGCTGCTCGAGGTTGCCGATGTCGGGCAGGTCGGAGGAGAACTCGGCCTCTGCGGCGCGCATGGAGCGCCGGAAGCCGTGGAACTCGATGATGACCTGGAGGATGTGTGCCTTCTGGGCGAGCACGGGCCGGATGGGCTTGCCCTTGACCCGCGCGATGCCCTCGAGCAGCTCGCGATCCCAGGGGTCGGCGACGGCGAGCGTGAGCGCCTCGGGCTGGTCGTCGATGGCGATGACCAGGTGGCGCTCGGCGAAGGGCCCACCGAAGGTCTCGGTGACCAGCTTGAAGTCGAGCTTGAGGGGGTCGAGGTGGACGTAGGGCAGCCCCACGTGATTGGCGACGAGGCGGGTGATCACCTCCTGGTCGACCAGGCCCTCGGCGTCGTCTTCGCGGGGGAACCGGAAGCTCGCGATGAGCTCGATCTCGGTCACCCGGTAGGCGACCCGGTGGCGCCCGAGCAGGCGACGCATCTCGGCCCGCTTGTCGAGCAGGATGTGGCGGGCTTGATCGCGGCCACGGTTGAGCACATCCTGGCGTTGGCCGGGGTGCAAGACGCCCTGGTCGACCAAGACGGTGAGGATCTCTCGGAGGCGGCGGTCATCCATTACCTTCGGCGCTATCGCGATCCGGCGCGCGCCGCCGCGACTTGACCAGGCGGCCGGGAGACCGCGGGCGGTGGGACAGGACGGATGATACCGAGAATGAAAATCACGGAGCGGAGGAGGTCCGATGACCACTGATTTCAAGCGCCCAGGCTGGGTTCGCGCCGCCATCGCCGCTGGCGGTGAGTTTCATGCCATGAAGAAGGCGCCAGGGCCCCACAACCTGCGCAACGCCGGCGCGCTGGGTCTGGTGGCGGCCGTGTTCGTGGGCGTCACGCTGCTGGCCGCCGTGCTGCCGCCGCTGGCCTGGCTGCCCCTCGGCATCGTCACGTACGGCTGCGTCTACTTCTCCATCAACATCCTGGTCATCCACGAGTGCAGCCACAGCATGTTCGTGTTGTCGAAGGACCGGGCGAAGCAGAAGCGGCTGAACCGCGCGATCGGGCGCCTCGCCGCCATGCCCTTCTTCACCGACTACATCAACCACTGGGAGAAGGGCCACACGGTGCACCATCTGCGGCCGTGCGAGCCAGACGACCCGCAAGACAACGACCCGCTCACCGGGCCGGCCCTGTGGCGTCGCTACGCGCTGTTGGCGCTCGTGCCCTTCAGCTTCGTCCCCTTCAACCCGAGCCGGCAGTACCCCGGCGCCGGCAAGCGGGCGCTCGTGGGCACCCTGCTCTGGTGGGTCCCGGTCGCCGCGCTCACGGGGCCGACGCTGGGGTGGCACGTGATCGCCGGGATGCTGCTGGGGCTGCACGTCACCATGATCCTGAACTGGACCAAGAAGGCCCAGGAGCACGGCGCTGGGCTGGCGCACGAGCCCGACTACACGCTGCGGTCGCGCACCTACTTCTACCCGACCGCGCCGGTGACCTCGCCCTTCAACATCAACTACCACTTCGAGCACCACGCCAACTTCAACGTGCCCTGGTACGACCTGCCGGCCTACCACGCCAAGCTGCAGGCCATCGTGCCCGCCGCCCTCAAGCCGTACTACTTCCACCACGACTTCATGGCGCAGATCAACGGCACCAAGCCCCTGCCGCCCCGCGAGCTGCTGGTCGACGATCCGGTGGCGGTCGCCTCTCGCTGACCCAGGTCAGTCTTCCGTGAACGAGAGCACCGCCCAGGCCGCGCTGTCGGCGGTCCGCACATCGGGGGGCCCGAGGCCCGCCGCGACCGCGTCGATGAAGGGCGCCTCGGCGATGATGACCGTCAGCTCTGGGGGGAGCGTGACGGTGTCGGGT
>JBDQIL010000189.1:0-7059 GCA_040264415.1 Myxococcota bacterium | reverse complement strand
GGCGGCAGCACCAGGGGGAGGTGGACCAGGCCGTCGACGACAGACTTGCCGGGGAAGTCTCGTCGCGCCAGCAGCCACCCGGTCGCGATGCCCGCCGGCAGGCCCACGGCTTCGGGCGCCCGTGACGCTGACCCCCCTCGAGGCCGAGGCCCTGGTGCGCTCGCTCCAGGTCTCCTTCGCCGCGGTCGCCGTGAGCCTGCCGGCGGGCATCGCGACCGGGTGGCTGCTGGCGCGACGAGACTTCCCCGGCAAGTCTGTCGTCGACGGCCTGGTCCACCTCCCCCTGGTGCTGCCGCCCGTGGTGGTGGGCTACCTGCTGCTGGTCGGCTTCGGTCGCAACACCGCGGTGGGCGGCGTGCTCGACGCCATCGGGCTGCCCCTGGCCTTTCACGCCCGCGGCGCCGTGCTCGCGTCGGCCGTGGTGGCCTTCCCGCTGATGGTGCGGGCCATCCGGCTGTCGGTGGATGCCATCGACCCCGGCCTCGAGGAGGCGGCGCGCACCCTGGGCGCCGCGCCCCTGCGGGTCTTCGCCACCATCACGCTCCCGCTGGCGGCGCCCGGCATCCTCGCGGGCGCCATCCTGGCCTTCGCCCGCGCCTTCTCCGAGTTCGGGGCCACCATCACCTTCGTGGCGAGCATCCC
This sequence comes from Myxococcota bacterium, assembly GCA_040264415.1. GTDB lineage: Bacteria > Myxococcota_A > UBA796 > UBA796 > UBA2385 > M30B51. Next base: position 6,417 of record JBDQIL010000189.1, on the reverse strand, counting down.
GGGCCAGACCCGGACGCTGCCGCTGGCGCTCTACGGCCTCACCCAGGTGCCCGGCCAAGAGGCGGCCGCCGCGCGGCTCTGCGCCCTGAGCGTCGCGGTCGCCTTCGCCACCCTGCTCGCCAGCGAGGCCCTGGCCCGCCGGGTCCGCGCCTCCACCCGGGGGGAGTGACGTGCTCGAGGTCCAGGTCCAGCAGCGCATCGGCGCCTTCTCGCTCGACGCGCGCTTCGAGGGGCTCCAGCACGGCGGCATCACGGTGGTCTCGGGGCCATCGGGCGCCGGCAAATCGACGCTGCTGCGGGCCATCGCGGGCCTGGCGCGCCCCGACGCCGGGCGCGTCGTGGTGGGCGACCGGGTGCTCTTCGACGCGTCCGCCGGCATCGACCTGCCCGCCCACCAGCGCCGGGTGGGCGTGGTCTTCCAGGACAGCCGCCTCTTCCCACACCGCACCGTGGCCGCCAACCTGCGCTACGGCCAGCCAACCGACCGGGCGCGGCTGGTCGAGTTCGACGAGGTGGTCGAATTGCTGGGCATCGGCGCCCTGCTCGAGCGGCGACCGGGGGCGCTGTCGGGCGGCGAGAAGCAGCGCGTCGCCGTGGGCCGCGCCCTGCTGGCGAGCCCCGACCTGCTGATCATGGACGAGCCCCTCGCCAGCCTCGACCAGGCACGAAAAGACAGCGTGCTCCCCTTCCTGGCCGCCCTGCCCGCGCGCCTGCGGCTGCCCATCCTCTACGTGACCCACAGCCTCGACGAGCTGCTGCTGCTGGCTGACGAGGTGGTGGTGCTGGAGGCCGGCCGCGTGGTGGCGGCGGGCGCGCTGCCCGACGTGGCCCCCGCGCTGCGGCATCACGCCGGCGCCGACGCCCTGTTCGACGGCACCGTAGAGCGGGCAGACGACACCGGCGTCACGCTGAAGGTGGGCGCGCACACCCTGCAGCTCATGCCGGTGCCCCAGGTGGTCGCCGGCGATCGACTGCGGGTGCGGGTCGGTCGAGACGACCTCATCCTGGCCACCGGCCCCACCGCGGGGCTGTCGGTTCGCAATCAGCTCCCCGCCCGCGTCGAGTCACTCGACGCGCGCGCGGGCTCGGTGGAGGTGCGGGCCCGGCTCGATCCAGCGGTGGGCGCCGACGTGATCGCCCGCGTGACCCCCGCCGCAGCCGCGGCGCTCGCGCTGGTCCCGGGTACCCCGGTCACCGTGCTCATCAAGGCGACCTCGATCCGCGCCCCGGGGATGTCTCGCGCTCGCACCTGACACACCGCGTGCGCCTGTGGGATAATGGCGGACGCGTCGCGAGACGCCCCCCTCGACCCGCTCACCGGAGTCTTCATGCGTGCCTCTCTCCTGCTCATCGCCGCCTTCTCCCTCACCGCCTGCGGCAACAAGGGTGACGACGATGCATCCAGCGCCGACGGCGCCGATGGCGCCGATGGCGCGGACGGCGCCGATGGCGCGGACGGCACCGAGGTCGACACCACCGCGCCCGGCCCGGTGACCAACCTGACGGCCGCCGAGAATGAAGACCACGGCATCGACCTGCGGTGGGACATGCCCACCGACGCCGACCTCGAGGGCGTCTTGGTCGTCACCAGCGACGCGCCCATCACCTTCACCCCCACCGACGGCGACAGCTACGGCTCGGGAGACGAGGTCAGCGCGGGTGAGACGGTCATCATGGCCGACCTCGACAGCGGCACCACCCTCGATCGGGATCGCGTGCCCCTCGCCTTCGACAAGCACTTCGCCGTCTACGCGTGGGACACCAGCCAGAACTACAGCGAGGTCGCCACCACCACGGGCCTTCGCATCGGCCTCGGGTCGCAGACCGGCCGCATCACGGTCGACCTCGGCGCCTCGTCAGCCACGGTCGACCCCGCGCCGCCCAACCTCGACTATACCGTCTCGGCGGTCGATCTCGAGGCCGGCACCCTCACCCTCACGGTCGACATCACCAACACCACCGCGCGGGTGATCTTCAACCTGAAGTCGGTCACCGACGCGCTGAACTCCGGCGTGCACGACGCCCCGCTGCTCTCCGAGGGCAGCAGCCGCACCTACCTCTACTTCGGGCCCGAGGGCCTCGCGCCGGGCGCCACGGTCACCCGCGACATCGTGATCACCGGCGTCGACGGGGCCACCGACCCGGTGGTGCTCGACTTCTACCTGGCCGACGCGCCCATGATCTTCGGCGGCAACTACGGCGGCGACTTCACGGGCGTCGACACCTCTTGGACCGGCGAGACCTTCGGCACCTACATCGACACCACCGACAACGCCGGCGACAACGTCCGCGAGGTGGTCATCAGCCCCGACGGCCGCACCATCTACGGCGCCGAGAAGCACTCCCCCTTCCTGACCATCATCGACACCACCACCTTCGAGTGTACGGGCGGCACCAACCTGTCCACGGCCGAGAACGGCGAGGGCAGCGTGGGCGGCGTGGCCATCTCGGCCGACGGCTCCACCCTCTGGGCGCTGTTCAACGACGGCAGCCACTGGCACGGCTGGTCGGAATCCGCCGGCAGCACGGCGGTCGCCACCACGGTCCACCTCATCGAGTTCGACACCGCCACGCTCACCGAGCAGCGGCGGCTGACCCTCTACACCGACGACGCCAGCAGCCGGTCGGGCCGCAGCCTCGACCTGTCGCCCGACGGCACCATGCTGTCGGCCGCCCTCGCCGATCACGACCCCAACTCCGTCAGCGAGGTCTGGTTCGTGGATGTGGCGAGCTTCGCCGCCGACGCGGCCTCGCCGGTCGCGCTCACCGGCGCGGGCGCGGGCCAGTACCTGACCTGGTCCAACGACGGCAGCCGGGTGGTCGTGGGCCACAACAACTACAACGGCGGCACCGACGACACGGGCGCCTGGATCAGCCTGATCGACGTGCCCGCCTACACGGTCACCACCGTGGCCCCCGCCAACGGGGGCGAGACCTCGTCGGTGCCGGCTGTGTTGAACGGCGAGCTGCTCTACGCGGGCCGCAACAGCACCACCGATCCGATCTCGGTGCTCGACCTGGCCACCGACGCGCAGACCATCCCGGCGGACCTCGGCACCACGCTGGGATCGACCGAGGCGAGCGGCGTGCTGATCCACCCGAGCGGCGACACCTACTACGTCATCAACGACAACAACGTGATCGCCGTGGACGCGTCCACCCACACCGTCCTGGGCGACTCGGTCGGGATCAGCAAACAAATCCGCGCCCACTTCATGGTGATGACGCCCTTCTAGGCTGTGGTGGGCGCCGCCCAGCCTCAGCCGCCGGGCGTGCGGGCCACGGAGAGCTGCTTGACGTCTCTCACCACCAGGGAGGGGGTGGTCGCGCCGCCGTCGAAGCGCTTCAGGTTCCACGCGCCCTTTCGGGTGACCTTGAGCTGAAGCACGGCGTCGCCCCGCAGGTCGGCGCCGGAGATCGAGACCGGGGCCCCGGCCCCCGCGGACAGCTCGACCGACGCCACCTGCTCGAGGGGCACGCGCAGCGCGACCACCGCCGCCAGCGACCAGCCTGGCGCATGCTCTGCGGCCCCGTCGGCACCCACGCGGCCGGGCTCGACGACGGTGGGCAACCCCACCACCTCGTCTTGTCGGATGCGCCCGGCGCCCGCACCATCCACCGAGACCGGAAGCGCGGGCCAGGTGGCGGCCTCGGGCTCGGGACGCACCGTGAAGAGCTGCACGGTGACCGGCCCCGGCACGATGCGCGACGGGGTGGTCATGGCAGCCCGCAAGGCATCCGAGGCGCCCTCGGGCGGCAGATCGACCAGCCCCACGGCCAGCGCCCCGTTGTGCGAGATCCACCGCAGGTCTTGGGGGCGGGGACGGGCGTCCGGGTGGGCAAAGAACAGCTTCTGACCCGAGGGCCCCAGCACCCGCACTTCAGCCAGGGAGTCCCACGCCGGGGCCCCGGCCGGCAGCGTGTCGGCCAGCCGCGCGGGCAGGGTCGCGGGCGGCCGAGCCAAGCCCAAGGCCACCCCGTCCAGGGTGACCGCGGGGCCGTCGGCGGCCGGGACCGCCGCGGCGGGCGACGGCTGCGCGGCGGGCTCCCCACTCCCGCAGCCGAGGGCCACAGCAGCCAGCAGGAGGAGGGGCGCCCGCGCGACCCGCATCAGTCGGCCGCGATGATGGTGCCCACGTGCTCGCCATTCAGCGCGCGCGTCAGGTTGCCGGGGGTGCGACCGTCGATGATCTGGATGTGCCGCACCGTGCGGGCCCGCTGCAGGTACTCGAGCACGATGGGCTCGACGATGAGGTCTTGCAGGTTCATCGCCTTGAGCTCGTTCACCGTGACCTTCGGGATGAAGGTGGCGTCGCGGTCGGTCTTGGGGTTGGCCGTGTAGAGCCCCTTCTCGTCTTTGACGAGGATGCACGATGCGGCCCCGAGCACTTCAGCGGTCAGGTAGACCCCCGCGTCGGTGCGGTGGGTGGGGATGCGCCCCTTCTTGCTGGGCTGCTCCCAGAACGAGAAGGGCGGCATGCCCGGCAGGATGGGCAGGCAGCCCACCGCGTAGTGCAGCGGCAGCTGGCCGAACTGGTCGTGGTCGATGAGGATGCCGCCGTGCTTGGCGAGCAAGAGCTGCAGCAGGCGCGCGTTCTGCACCGGCACGTTCTGGCCGACCTTCGACAGCACCGACGTGGGCATGCCCAGGTCGAGGGCCACCGCGTAGGCGTGTCGGGCCCGGGTGCCGCCGCCCACGCCGATGAGCAGCTTGTGCTGGTCTTTGATCTGCGCGATCTCCTCGACCAGCGGCAGCACGGCCTCGGCGCCGCGGTCGAGGATGGACTGGCCGCCCATCTTGATGACGTGGACGTCGGGCAGGATGCGGAGCGGCGTGCGGCCCGCGCCCACCTGGGCGGCGGCGGCGTTGGAGAAGGAGACCTCGCGGAAGGGCGTGTCGATGTCGGTGCGGTGTTCGCCACGGATGAGGGACATGCTCAGTCCTCCCGGTAGATGATGGTGCCCACCGGCTCGCCGGCGAGCGCGCGGGCCAGCAGGTCGGGCTTGAGGCCGTTGATGATCTGCACCTGGCGCACGAAGCGCGCGTTGCGCAGGGTCTCGACCAGCACGCGATCGACGATGAGGTTGGGCAGGTCGCGGTCGATGAGCTCTTGCGCGCCGATGCGCGGGATGAACTCGGCGTCGGGGTTGAGCGTCGGATCGTCGCTGTACAGGCCGTCCTGGTCTTTCACGAAGATGCAGGCGCGGGCGCCGAGGGCCTCAGCGGTGAGGAACATGCCCACATCCGAGCCATTCTCGGGGATGTTGCCCTTGCGCGGGGGCGGCTCCCAGTAGTGGTAGGGCGGCACGCTGATGACCAACGGGATGAGCCCGTTCTTCAGGTACATGGCCGCGTCGTCGAAGTGGTCGCGCTTGAGCATGATGGCGCCGTGGCGGGCCATCAGGTGCTGCAGCATCGCCACGTTCTGCTCTTCGCTCGCGCCAGCGGCCTGGGCGAGCCCACCCGCCGGGATGCCCAGGTCGAGGGCGATGTGGTAGACGTGCCGCAGGCGCGCGCCGCCCGAGACACCCACCACGAAGGCGTTGTCTTTGCGGGCCTCGACGATGGCCTCGACCAGGGGGAGCACCGCGCGGGCGCCGCGGTCCATGATGCTGCGGCCGCCCACGGCGAGCACCGCACAGTCGGGGAGCATGGCCACCTCGACGTCGACGTCGGTGGCGTCGTTGAGGTCGGCGCGCACCAACGACGAGCCCATCAGGCCGGTCTGCAGGTGGGTGCGGCCGTCGCCAACGGCGAACTCGCCAGCGCCAGCCTCGGCCTGTCGGCCGGCCCAGGTCTTGTCTGTCATGAGGGCTCCTCGGGGGTCGCCGCATCGGGCGAGGGTTCGGGGTCGGGCGTCTGCGGTTCAGGGGACCGCGGCGCCGGGCCGTCGGTGTATCGGCCACGCTGCTCCTCGGCACCCTCTGCCTCACGGTCGAATTCGAGCTGCGCTCGCAGGTCGCCGATGCGGTCGATGGCCGCCAGCAGCGCGCTGCTCACGAACCCCGAGAGGCCGCCAGCGATGAGGTGGGTGGCGCTGACACCACCCACCAGCGCGAAGAAGGACTTCGGCGCGCCCAGCAAGACCGCGACCGACAGCTCGGCGCCCAGCCGACCGGCCGCCAGCAGCACGCCAAAGGCGATGTAGCGGGGCACACGCGGCCCGGGCAGGCGACGCACCAGGGGGTGGAGGAGGTCGGTGAGCGTGCCGGGGGCCGTGTGCTTGGCCACCTCGAAGATGCCATAGCGGCCGTCCCCCGAGAGGAACCCGATGATGCCCAGCACGAGCCCGGCCACCGTGCCGCCCAGCCGGCTGTGGGTCATCTCGCTGGCCACGATGAACAGCGGCAACATGACCACGTTCTTGTGGCCGGGCGCGAAGGGCAGGCCGGGCAGCGTCTTGACCCAGCGCAGGC
>JBDQIL010000188.1:0-7077 GCA_040264415.1 Myxococcota bacterium | reverse complement strand
GGGTGGGCCGGGGGTGGGGCCCGCGGCGGTCGGGCACGGGTCGGGGGCGCGCCTTCGTGCCCCTGCACCGACGCTGGACGAGCTGACCGGGGCGCTGGTGCTGGGCTTGGCCGGCGGTGGGGTGGCCGGGATCCTGGCGCGGGATGCGGTGGAGGAGGTGTTCGAGGGGTTGGCGGAGATGGTGCGGCGAGCCGCGACGCCTTGAGCCCGATGCGGAGGCGTGGCTGGCCGGTCGCCCTGGGTCTCCCCCAGCGTGGTCCTGGACTCCGCCGACTGCAGCCGACGACGGTCTGATGCGACGAGCAGAAACGAGGGGGGTCACTCCGGTCCCCGGCCGATCTCTGGCCAAGAAGGCAGTAGATCAGTGGCAGCGAGGCGCGGCCTGAAAGTCGGTCAGCGAGGCGTCGTTCGCCACATCAGCGGGGCAGCCCCCCCGGCCGGGTTCCAGCACGGTGAAGGGCTGCGAGACCAGACCGGCCGAGGCGGGCAGGTCCGATGCGGTCAGCGACGCCCGGCGGCACCCCACTTCGCCGGCGGGCAGCTGTGCGCCGGCGGGAGCAGCGACCACCAGCAGCCTCTCTTCTCCGAAGCCCGGCACCCAACCGGCCTCGGCGTCGATGGTGGCGCGGCGATCCAGCAGCGGCTGCGCGGCCTTGTCGGCGCGCCGAAGCCGTGAGCGCCACCAGGTCAAGGTCCGCGGGTTGACGCGCTTCTGCTCGGCGAACGCGCGGGTGGACAGGCCGGAGACGGCGTGCGCCTCCACAAGGGCGCGCCAGCGGCGGGCGGCGGGGGTGTCGGGCATGGGGGACCTCCGACGTCAAGGTCACCCTCTGGTCGCGGCAGGGGTAGATGCCGCGGCTGTGTGGATACGATGCAAACGCAGGTGCCAGGAGCCTTGCGGCGCAGGCGGGCGAGGCCGCGGAGCGTCGTGGCGTCGGTCAGACATGGCAGGGCAGGGGGCAGCGAGACTCCTGACCCAACAGTACTGCGATGGCCGTCACTCGAGCGGCCGGGCGCTGGGCGGTCGCTCACCCTCCCGTGCTCATCGCGGTTTCCGCCGGTGCGTCCCATGGCGCGCGGTGTCCAGCGCCGCCTCGGTCCACCTCACCCGCGGGATGCGCCCCACCGCCGCCCGCTGGCTGTCCATGGACGGCGTGGCGTAGTGCCGCAGTCGCGTCGACTTCTCGGTGTGGCCCACCAGCCGGTCGAGCACGTGGGAGGGCACCCCCGCCTCCATGAGCTCCGACTGGATCGCGGCCCGGAAAGCGTGGTCCGGGCGGGCCTGCTTGCGGTTCCTCGGCAGCCAGACCGCCTGCTTGACGACCCTGTCCGCCGTCGCCTTCTTCCAGGCCTCGGTGACGTACCGCGTCTGGTTCCGGGGGCTGGGCATGGGCATCGACGGGTCGGTGCACGGGAAGAGGGGGCCGACCTCGGGGAGGGTGGCGAGCCAGGGCCCCAGGTCGTCCAGCAGGTGAGGGGAGACGGGCACGGTCCGAGCGGCCGCCTTCTCCCGCCGGGACTTCCCCGTGGCGACGTGCAGGGTGTGGTCCTCCAGGTCGAGGTGCTCGCGGTGGATGGCCGCGGCCTGCCCGATGCGGAGCCCCGTGTACCGCATGATGGTCGCGAGGCGGAGCGGTGTGGGTAGGCGGATGCGGTTGAGGCAGTGGTCGGTGTCCGACCACGTGGGGTTGATGTCGGGCGCCACCATGATGGGCGTCGGCGGGAGGACCTCGGCGTCCTCAAAGGGTGGCGTCTCCACGTGCGTGTCGTCGAGGGCCGCGAGGTACCGCCACAGCGCGAGGCCCCGAGCGGCGCTGTAGTACGCGGTGGACTCCGCGTAGCTGGACTGGAGCACCGTCACGGCCTTGCGGAACGCACCGAGCCTGAGGTGGTGCAAGGAGAGGTGGTGGCCCGCGGGCAGGCCCACGGCGTCGCGCAGCGCGCTGAGGAAGCGCTTGTACTCGCCCTGCGCAGACGCGACGGTGGCGGCGCTGCCCCAGCGGATGCTGCGCACCTCCATGTGCTCCGCGGCTGCGGCCTCCAGCCGCTTGTCCACCGGCTTGGCAGGGACCGGCCGCTGCGGGTCCCAGTAGCCCTGCTCGCGGAGGGCCTCCTCGATGCGGTTCGCGAGGCTCCGGGCCTCGCCCTCGGAGGCGGCGGTCACGCTGCGCTGTCGGCGCAGGGTGCTGCCGTCCGGCTGGCGCTCCTCTTGGCGCCAGCGCACACGCCAGCCTCCACTGGACCGCCGATCGACCGCGGGGATGACGGACTTCTTGCCACGAGCCATGGGACCTCCCAGCCGCGACACTACCGCAAACTGTGTCCCCGCTGTGTCCTGGGGTGGCTGGCCTGGAGCGGGAATGTCGTATTTACGGACATTCTCGTGGCTGCTAAACGTTGAACCGGAAATGCATCACGTCCCCGTCCTGCACCACGTACTCCTTGCCCTCCACCCGCAGCTTGCCGACGGCCTTCAGGCCGGCCTCGGAGCCCTGCTCGATGAGATCGGGGATGGTGTAGACCTCGGCCCGGATGAAGCCGCGCTCGAAGTCGGAGTGGATGACGCCGGCCGCGCCGGGGGCCTTGGTGCCGGCGTGGATGGTCCAGGCGCGAATCTCCTTCGGGCCGGCGGTGAAGTAGGTCTGCAGGCCGAGCAGCGCGTAGGTGGCGCGGGCGAGCCGGTCGAGGCCGGGCTCGGACACGCCCAGGTCCTCCATGAAGGCCTCCTTCTCCTCGTCTTCGAGCTCTGCGATCTCGGCCTCGACCTGGGCGCAGATGACCACGACCCCCGCCCCCTCGGCCTCGGCGCGGGCGCGCACCACGTCGACCAGGGCGTTGCCGTCGGGCAGCCCCGACTCGTCGACGTTGCAGACGTAGAGCACCGGCTGGGCGGTGATGAGCTGGGCGTCCTTGACCGAGACCTGCTCGGCCGGGGTGAACTCGCCGGCGCGCACGGGCTTGCCCTCCTCCAGCAGGTCCTTGATCTTCAGGGCCACGTCATAGTGCAGCTTGGGCACGGTCTGTCCCGACTTGGCCTGCTTGCGGAAGCGCTCCGCCCGCCGGGTGACCGAGTCGAGGTCGGCGAAGATGAGCTCGGTGTCGATGGTGTCGATGTCTCGCAGGGGGTCGATCGAGCCCTCGACGTGGTGGATGTCGTCGTCGTCGAAGCACCGCACGACGTGCAGGATGGCGTCGACCGACCGGATGTGGCCGAGGAACTGGTTGCCCAGGCCCTCGCCCTTCGACGCGCCGCGCACCAGGCCCGCGATGTCGACGATCTCGACCACGGCAGGCAGGATCTGCTTCGACTCGATGACGGAGCGGATCTGTTGGAGCCGCGGGTCGGGGACCGGCACGATGCCGGTGTTCGGCTCGATGGTGCAGAACGGGTAGTTGGCGGACTCGGCGCCGGCCTGGGTCAAGGCGTTGAACAGAGTGCTCTTGCCGACGTTGGGCAGGCCGACGATGCCGGCTTGAAGGGCCATGGCGGGCTCCATGCGGTGCGGGACGGCGGGCTATCCGGGGCGGTCCGGTGGGGCCAGCGGCGGGGTAGGGGACCATCGGGAGGTGCACGGTGGGTCTCCAGAGCGCGTGGCGACGGCGCGGCGACAGCCGCCTGCGCGGCCCCGCGCGGGCGCAGGCGCGCGCCGACCTGGCCGCGGGGCTCTCCGCGCTGCTCGGCGGGGATCCCGCGGGCGCGCGGCCGCGCTTCGACGCCGCTCACGACCGCGCCCGCAGCAGCGCCCGCCTGCACACCGCGGCGCACCTGGGGCGCCTGGCCGCGTGGCTGAGATCCGGCGACGCCGCCGCAGCCCGGGCCGAGCTCGCCCCGCTGATCATGGCGGCGCCGTCGGCCGTGGTGCGCCAGCTCGCGGGCACCCCCGCCGACGCGCCGCCGGCGGGCAGCCTCTGGGCCACCTGGCGGGCCCGCGCCGTGAAATAGTCCGCGCCGCTCCGGCGTATGGGTACCGCGCCCTCGCCCCGGAGCCCCGGTGTTCTCGTCTCTGCTGATGCTCTTCGTCGTCGTGATCGGCTCCCTGGCCACCTGGCGCACCCACGTCGTCTTCGGGCAGCCCTCGGGCCTCGCCTGCGCGCTGGCCCTCGCCGGCCTCGCCGCGTTCGCGCCGCTGGGCTCGCTCGTCACCGTGCTGACCGCCGCGGGCATCCTGGGCATGGCCCGCGCCGAGGAGCGCAAGCGCATCGCTAGCTGAGCGCTTGCGGGCGGGCGCGGGTCGGGTGAGGCTGCCGCGGTCGCCCGAGGGCCTGCCATGTCGCTCCCTGCTCCTGCCGCTCCGCCCGTCCACCAGTTGCTGCCCGACGAGCCGCTGCTGCTCATGGGCGCCGGGCCCACCCCCATCCCCGGCGCCGTCGCGCGGGCCAACGGCGTGGTCATCAACCACCTGGGCTCCACCATGAACGCGGTGGTCGAGGGCCTGAAGGTGCTGGCCCGCTACGCCCTGCAGACCCGCGCCGAGCACGTGCTCGGCGTCTCGGGTCCGTCTTCGGCCGCCAACGAGATGGCCATCGCGAACCTGGTCGGGCCCGGCTCGCGGGTGCTCAGCCTGGTGAGCGGCACCTTCAGCGCCCGGCTCGCCGAGATGGCGGAGGGCGTGGGGGCCGAGGTGACCGTGGTGCAGGCGCCGCCCCAGTCGCCGAGCACCGCCGCGGCCGCCCGCGCCGCCCTGCGCGGGGGGCGCTTCGACCTCGTCACCGTGGTTCAGGGCGAGACCTCGTGCGGGCTGCTGAACGCAGAGATCCCCGGGATCGCGCGGGCGGCCACCGAGCACGGCGCGCTCACCCTGGTCGACGCGGTGTGCACGCTCACCACCCGGCCCCTCCCGATGGACGCCTGGGGCATCGACGCGGTGGTGACCGGCGGCCAGAAGGGGCTGGCGAGCATCCCCGGCGTCTCGCTGCTGGCGCTGTCGGATCGCGCGTGGGAGGTCGCCACCACCCGACCGCGGCCCATCCCCCACTGGTGCCTCGACGCCGCCCGCGCCTGGCGCTTCTGGGGCGAGCACCAGTACCACTACACCGCCCCGGTGCCGGGGGTCCTCGCGCTCTACGAGGCGCTGCGACTGATCGCCGAAGAGGGGCTCGAGGACCGCTTCGCCCGTCACGCCCGCTGCAGTGGCGCGCTGCAGACCGCCCTCGAGGCCATGGGGCTGTCGCTGCTCCTGCCTGCCGAGCACCGCCTCAACAGCGTGCTGGCCATCCGGCGTCCGGGCGGGGTCGATTCCGCCGCGCTGCGCGCGCGCATGGTGGCCGATCACGGGGTGGAGATCGCCGGCGCCTTCGGGCTCGATATCGTCCGCATCGGCCAGATGGGCGAACAGTGCCGGCCCCCGCACCTGTTCCGAACCGTGCACGCGCTGGGGGAGAGCCTGCGCCGAGAGGGCTTCGACGCCGACGTCGCGGCGGGCATGGGCGCCCTCGACGACGGCCTGCGGCGCCCCGCGAGCTGAGGCGCCGGCCGGCTGAGGCGGCCGTCAGGCTGAGGCAGCCCCGCCCGCCGGCGCCCTCGACGCGTCGCGCAGGTGGGCGAAGTCGTCGCTGAGCCAGAAGGCGACCAGCGCCGCCACCCGCACGGCGAGGTCGGGGAGCACGAGGCGGCCGTCGGGGTCTTTGCGCCCGAGGCACGCCGCGAGCCCCTGCGACTCGGCCACCGAGAGCTCCCGAGCGAGGCGGGTGTGGGTGAGGAACATCGCCCTCAGCGACGCCCGCAGGTCGCCGGACAGCACCAGGCCCCCGCGGTCGGCGGTGAGCTGCATCACCCGGTGCGCCACGACCAGGCGGGCGTTGTCGAGGCCCACGTCGCCCATCACGGGTGCGGGCTCGGCCCCGCCAGGCAGCACCCGCCGGGCGGCGCTCTGGAGCGTGGTCCACGTGCCGCCCGCCGACTCGACGGCGGCGGCGCCGGCGTTGCCCAGCCGGCCGAGATCGGTGGGCACCACCTTGGCCAGACCTGCGGCGTCGTCCACCCCGTAGATCGCGCGCAGCCAGGTCTGCGGCACCATCGTGCCGACCACCCGCCAGGTGCGCTCGCGACCCACGAGATCGACCGGCAAGAAGCGCAAGAACGGCAGCAGCGACGCCGTGGCGGTGATCGCCGTGGCGCCCTTGTCCATCAGCCCGGCCCACACGTCGTTCGAGGTGATGCGGCTGTGGCCGAAGCGCAGGTGGGCCACCTCGGCCCCCACCGCGTGGCGCAGCTCGGCCGGTGAGAGGGCGAACTCGGACTCGGGGTCGACGTGCGCGCCGCCGATCACGAGGAAGGGGTCGGGGGACTCGTGCGACCGCAGCCCGACGCGCTTGTCGCCCTGCGAGAGATAGGTGTCGGGTACCGGCAGGCCGAAGACCACGGCGGCGTCGCCGACCGCGCGGGCGAGGTCGGGGTGGCGCAGCGCGCTCACCCGCTCGCAGTGGCTGCGCAGCACACCGAAGTCCGGGGGGTCGATGTGGGCCACGGCGGACTGGACCCGGCTGAGCACCCCGCCCTCTCGCGCCGCGGGGTGTTGGACCCGCGGCAGCAGGTCGTCGGGCAACACCCGCAACGTCGGCGCGGCGCCGGCGCGGTCGCCCGGCGTGAGGCCCGCGGGGGCCACGACGGCGCGGGCGCGCTCGGCTCGGGTCGCGAGGTCGCCGGCGGCCGCGGAGACGAGGGCGTCGAGCCGGGCGGCCACGAGCGGCTGGTGCCGGGCCAGCGCCGCCAGCGCCGACGGGTCGCCGTGGGCGGCCGACGTGGTGCGCGAGAGGGCCTCGAGCAGGCGGATGTGGACTGGCTGCCCACCCTCGCCGGCGGTCAGGTCGGCCTCTTCGGGAGGCAGCACCTCGGCGAGCTCCTCGTCGGGGAGCGCGGGCCGACGCGCCAGCAACACGGCGCGGGCCTCGTCGGCGCGCCCCGCGAAGAGCAGGTGCTCGGCCAGCGACAGGTCGACCTCGGCCTGCACGAACCGGTCGCTCGACTCGGCCACCATGCGGTCGCGCACGGCCCGGTGAAGCGGCAGCGACCAGGCGGCGGCGGCGGGCTCGTCGCTGTCTGCCATGGCGTGGGCGAGCACCATCTGGGCTAGGGGG